>CAVKVE010000104.1:0-7892 GCA_963659655.1 Bacteroidaceae bacterium
CATCAATTATCGCTCGACTGTCTGCAATGCGCTCGGTGTGCGTGTTGATAGTGGTCGTGTTGGAGGCAATCTTCTTATCGTTTGCAGCGATGTTGGTCGTGTTCGTGGCGACCTTGCTGTCTAAGGCAGTGAGGGAGGATTGCAGTGTATCTACTTTCTCAGCGTCTGCTTTGTTGTCCAACATAGCCACTATGGTTTCCGTATCATAGTAGTCGTTTTCGAGCATATACTTCAACTCGGAGATACTCGTTTTATTGGCAGCAATGCTATTGGCATTGGTGCTTATATTCTCCGTGTTCTTGTCAATATCCTCTCTAAACCCATCGCACAATCGCTTTACTGCCATAATATCCACCTCCGACAAGAAAGTGCGAAATATGTCTTGTGGCAGCATCTGCTGTCCTGTAATCCCAACCATGTGCCGAGCAGCAAAAGTTCGGGAGGCAACGGTTTCCGCATCCTCTTGTGGCAACTTACTGAATACCTCATTCAGTTTGCTGTCGATATAGTCCTTAAAGTATTGTGCTTCTTTGATTGTCATAACACTGCAAAATTACAAGTTTCCTTTTGCTTCGATTGCGGCAAATGTATATTTTATCCTATCGCCTGCTGTATCATCTCCATCGCACGAGGGTTCGCCTGCCCCGCTTGGGCTTGCAGAGCCTGCTCATCGGTAGGCATCTGCAATGCTTGGACTGCCATATCCGCTCCTGCTTGGGCTATCTCTGCTTGGCTTGCGCCGCTGTCTGCCAATTGCAATCCCGCAGCCTGCCCCTGTAACATCATCGCCTGCTGTTGCGCCTGCTGTTGCTGCATCTCCTGCTCTTTGCGTTCGAGCAGGCGTAGTATCTGGTCGCTGAAGGGGAAGCGTCCCACTTCGAGAGCCGTCTTAAAGTCGATGAGCCGCTGTTGCAGTGCCGACATCAGCAGTTGGTTCAGTTGCGACTGATAGAGTTCGCTGTTGTTGGTCTCGGCTATCAGAATGTAGTAGTCGAATTTCGATGCCAAATCGGCATTCCACTCTTTGGCTGCCTCCGAGTAATCCTTGCCTGCCACAGGAATATAGTCCACATAGTCGTAGCATTGCGGAATGGTCTTGGCTATCTTATAGTCTCGGCGTTTGCGGAAAGCGGCAAAACTCTCTATTCATTTGTAATGTTTGCGTATGTCGTTGGAAATAGGTACTTTTGTCATCTGTTTTATTATATATCCCAATACATATATCCAATATGAAGACTTTTATCCTTATCTTTGCAGGCGTTCTCGGCACACTTTCTCTGTTGCTTATCATTCTGCCGGATAATATACATATTAATCCAAGACCCAAACTTGCTCATCTGAAAAGTACATTTCTACAATGCAAACGCAAACTTATGCATAAGCAACAGCCGCACACCACAAAGAAAAAAATCGATATTACCCCTCTTGATAAGGTGAGTGTCTACGGCTTTATGGAATTTCGATTGTATGACTATTGGGACTTTGTGTTTTGGCATATGTTCCACTTGGGGTGGATAAGTTGGAAAGATGCATATAAATATCATTTGGATTATCGGTTAAACAAAGAAATAGAATTTCCGACCACCGTATGTCCCCTTAAAAATATAGAGACTATTACATTTACCGTAGTGGAAAATATGCTCATGTGTATATCTATCCGACTGAAAGCAGAGAGTATGCAAGATATGGACGAACTGAAACACTCCCTGTATATAACATTGAGAGATAGGTATGGTATGCCGAAAATATATGGCGACTATTGTTCCTTTTCGGACAATAACGAAGAGGGACGACATATTACCCTTAACGATGATACCTTGGATATTGTAGGGTAGTAAGTGTTGAGTGTGCGAGTTGAGTGCAGTGGAGAGTTATAAGGGGTTTAGTGTTGAGTGTGCGAGTTGAGTGCAGTGGAGAGTTATAAGGGGTTTAGTGTTGAGTGTGCGAGTTGAGTGCAGTGGAGAGTTATAAGGGGTTTAGTGTTGAGTGTGCGAGTTGAGTGCAGTGGAGAGTTATAAGGGGTTTAGTGTTGAGTGTTGAGAGTTGAGCGCAGTGGAGAGTTATAAGGGGTTTAGTGTTGAGAGTTGAGTGTTGAGTGCAGTTTAGAGTGGATAGTTATAAGTAGGCTGTGCTAAACTATAAACTTTCTACTACAAAACTGCTCTAAACGCTAAACTCTCAACTCTCAACTAAATAGTAGAGAGTAGGCTGTGCTAAACTCTAAACTTTCTACTACAAAACTGCTCTCAACTCTAAACGCTCAACGCTCAACTAAAAGCGTACTACAACTTGGCGTACTCTTGGGCAAAAATATAACCCCGCAGCGTCTTGTATCGGGATTGCTGCGCAAATGCCACTTGGTACTGCGCACGCTGCGTTGCGTCCGACAATACCTCCACAACTTTTGCACTAACCTGCCGAAACTTGTCTTGAACGGCTATCTCGCTGCTCGAAAATAAGGTACTTCGCTTACTGAGAACCTGCGTATAACGCGTACCGTAAGCATTCTGCGCCCACACAACTTGGGTGCGCTTCTTCGATATTTTACCCCCGACACGCTGCCATGGGGCTTCCATTTCGTAATGCATTTCTTTTGATTTTTAATGTTTAAGGGGACTTCTATAAATCCCCGTTTAGTTATAAATTATTCAAATTTGACAATTTGACAATTTACAATTTTACAATTTGCATTCAATAGTCCAATTGTAAATTGTATAATCGTCAAATAAAATTACAACTTGGTAGTTATAAATTATTCAAATTTGACAATTTGACAATTTACAATTTTACAATTTGCATTCAATAGTCCAATTGTAAATTGTATAATCGTCAAATAAAATTACAACTTGGTAGTTATAAATTATTCAAATTTGACAATTTGACAATTTACAATTTTACAATTTGCATTCAATAGTCCAATTGTAAATTGTATAATCGTCCAATAAAATTACAACTTGGCGTACTCTTGGGCTACTACATAGCCGTGAAAAGATACATAATGCGTCTGCTTACGGAATGCTGCCATATACGCCGCCCTTTCTGCCACCGAAAGAGCATTCGCATTCTTGACCGCTTGCGACAACTTCTGCCGCACTTCGGTTTGTGCGGCACTTGGGGCGTCTGTGTGCGGATTGCAGATTTGAGAAGTGAACTGCTTACCATACATCTTCTTGTAGATGATTTTCGTGTGCTTGCACACCTTGCCCTGAAAAGAATTGAAAGGGGCTTCGAGATTAATCTTTGACATAATTTTTAACTTTTTAATGTTTAATGGTTGGTTGTTCCTATATTCATCTTTAGTTCGTCCTATATTCGTCCTTAGTTCGTCGTATATAATTGGCGATTTGTTCTTTTTAACCCGGAACTATCGGGTGTGGGACGGATTTCTTGGTGCAAAGGTAGTGGCATTTTAGGATACGGGTTGCGGTAAATGTGGATAAAAAGTGCGGCAAATGTAAAACTTACTGCGGCAGCGGTAAGAGAATTTGGTCGTTCCGCACCCTTTTCGTACCTTTGCAGCGTAAGAAAACGCATCCAATTCCCAACACCTAATTCCTAACACCTAATTGGCTCTGCTCTGTACGGACCACCGAGCGAAACTATAACTCTCACCTCAGGCAACTGCACTTCATCGAGGCGGTAGACCGACTTTGGAAAACCAAGTTCGTCGCCCGTCCCCGATTGTCGTACCTGTGCCGCACCGCTGCCACACAGCCTGCACCGCAGTTCTACATCACGCCCAAACAAGCCCTCGAAAAATACAACCGATGGGAACAGACAGGGCGTATCGAAGGCGAAAGCGAATACACACGCCAAATGTACCAAGACATCTTCACCCGCTTCCGCTCACGCTACGCCGAGAGCGGAGGAATAGACTTTAAGTATGTCATCATGCAGGATGTGTTGGAGCAACCTGCCCCCTCGTTCTACATCAACCCCGACGCTGCGCTCACTTTCTACTACCGAGCCATGGCATACCGCCGTCGCCACAAATCCAAACGACTATGATAGCCTTTCTGCTCCTTATAATAGCCCTTTACGCCCTCTGTCCTGCGGAGATACTGACCGCTATGGGCGTAGCAGACTGCCGACTGTGGGCGTGCCTGACCTATCCGCTCGCTCACGCCTCGTGGCTGCACCTCGCTATCAACGCCCTCGCTCTCGGCATGATGTATCCGCCCGTGCGCAACCTCTACTGCTGCCGATACAACGCTTCGGCGTGGCATTTCTTCGGCGTGGTCTATCTCATAGCCGTGTTGGCAGGGCTTATGGCGGCTGCAAGCGTGCCTACGGTGGGGGCTTCGGGGATGGTATTCGCCCTGCTCGGCATGCTGCTTGCGCTCAACCCCACACGGCGGCAGGTGCGCAACTATCTGTGGGTGGCGTTGGCGGTAGGCGTGCAGATATACTTCGGGCAGAGCAATGTGGCATTGCATCTTGTGGCATTCGGCTTGGGCGGAATGGCGATAGTGGTGCGGCAGGCACACGAACAACTCAAAATCAGGGAGATGGAATGACCAAACAGGAGATAATCGACATAAACCGAGAGCGTAACCTCGAACGACAGCACGCCTACAACCCCATCACGGGCGAAGGCTGCACCTCGTGCGAGCGGCTGCCGTTCTCTGCCATCGAATTGGGCTGGATAGACTACCAAGTGCCGTTCGACTGCTACCAAGAGAAGATATTCTGCGACCTGAGGGACTGCCATTTCTCCATTCGCACCTATCTCCACCGCCTGCACCTGCGCTACACAAAGGTCAATCTCGAATTGGTGCGGCAGGAAATTATCAAAGCACGCTGCCGACACGACTTTGAGTTCTGCGCTGCCTCGTTTTTCTACATCAAAGACAAAAATCCGCTCAACCCGAAGGACATTCTCTTCACGCTCAACCGTGGACAGCGCAAACTGCTGCGGATGATATACGATTGCGACAAATACGGCAAGCCCGTGCGTATCATCATCGTCAAATCACGACAGATTGGCTTCTCTACGCTCATACAATTGTACATGGCGTGGAAGCAATTGTTCGTTTTGGGTGCGGTGAACTCCGTCATCGTGGCGCACATCGAGAATACGGCTCGTATCATACGGGGTATGTACTCGAAAATGCTTGCTAAACTGCCTACATGGCTGCTCGGCAAAGAAAAAGTGGTCGAACACTTCGCCCTCACGCCCTTTGAACGGGGGAACAAGACCCTTATCGTCAAAGGAGTGGGCTGCCGTATCACCATCGGCTCGGAGGAAAAGCCGAACAACATCGTCGGCGATGATATTCTGATGGCGCATTTCTCGGAGGTGGGTCTGTACAAAGCCACGCAGGGCGTAAAACCCGAAGACTTGGTGCAATCCATCATGGGTGGTATATCCTATGCGCCCAATACGATGATATTCTACGAGAGTACGGCGCGTGGCGTGGGCAATTTCTTCCACTCCGAGTGGTTGCGGGCGACCTCGACCGACCCGAAAGAGAAGTCTGCCTTCAGCCCACTGTTCGTGGCGTGGTACGAAGCCGACAACGACCGCCTGCCCATCGCCGACTACGACCAATTCATCGACGAGATGACCGACTACGAGCATTGGCTCTTCTCGCAAGGGGCAACACTCGAAGGCATTGCATGGTATCGCAACGCCATGCTCCAAATCAAAGATATATGGCGGTGGAAATCGGAGCGACCATCGTCGGCAATCGAGGCATTTCAGACTACGGGACACCGCCTCTACCCGCAGGAAGATGTCGAACGCCTGCGTAAAGGTTGCCGAGCACCTATGTTTGTGGGCGATGTCTTTGCCGACAGCGATTGCGGAGAGAAAGCACTCGAGCATATTGAGTTTAAGGAGCGGCAAGACGGGGCTCTCAAGATTTGGTTCATGCCCGACCACTCGCCCGAAAGGCAGTGCAACGACCGCTATGTCATCGTAGTCGATATAGGTGGCACATCCGACCACTCCGACCGCTCGGTGATATGCGTGTTCGACCGCTACGATATGACGCACGGCGGTGTGCCTATTGTCGCAGCCGAGTGGTGCGGACACTGTCCGCACTATCAGTTGGCATGGAAAGCGGTGCAGATAGCCACTGCCTACGAGAACGGGCTGCTCGTCATCGAGTCCAACACGCTCGACACCGAGCAGACAGAGGGTGGTAACTCCGAGTTCGTGCTCGATGAGATAGCCCTCCACTACGACAACCTATATTGCCGTA
This sequence comes from Bacteroidaceae bacterium, assembly GCA_963659655.1. Taxonomy (GTDB): domain Bacteria; phylum Bacteroidota; class Bacteroidia; order Bacteroidales; family Paludibacteraceae; genus Colicola. The sequence continues at coordinate 6,207 of CAVKVE010000104.1, forward strand.
CGCCGATGGACAAAATCAATATGGGCTTCGAGCCGAAGTGGGGTTTCCAGACCAACCGCTCCACCAAGCCGATGGTCTGCAAACATCAGCAGAAAGCCCTCGCCAAAGATATGTACATCGAGACTTGCCAAGAGGCGTGCGATGAGCATGACTTTATGGAGATTAAATCCAACGGGCGGGCAATAGGGGCTATCGACGGACAACACGACGACAGACACATCACACGGGCTATCGGCGTATGGATATGCTACGACGAACTCAATACCCCACGCCAATACAAACCCATTTCCGCTAAAGGACTTGCCGACATGAAGGTGGTCGGCGAAAGCACGATATAATTATCAACTCACTATAAATCAAATGGTATGAATAGAAAACAAATCAAAGCCGAACTTGTTGAGAAGTGGCTGCTCCTACGGGTATTCTTTCAAGTTAAGATGGATGCGGTGCGTCTGTCGCTCGCTATCTTTATGTGCAATGCATTGCAGAAAGCACGCAACAAACGCTTCTATGTTATCGAGAATGCACAGGGCAAACTGATATGGGTCTGCAACGACGACATCGACCTTATGAAACGCCCACGCCGTGTGCGTCGTTTGGTCGGCGGACAACTGCGCACCTACACGGTTCGTATGCTGCCAAAGACGGTGTCGCACCTCGACATCATGAAGTCCTGCCTCTACTACACGCCCTCGTCGCTCAATAACACCGATGGGCTTACCGCAGCCGAGCGATTACAGAAGCGGCAGGGGTGGTTGCGCTATATGGAGCGTATCCGTATGGACCGTATGTTCGGACGGCTCAAAGCCACAAAGTAGAATGCTATGAACGATTGGGTGATTACAACCGCGGGGAAAATCGTACGGCGGGATAAGGCAAAGCCGACAGACGCTATTCCGTCGATGGTCTTAGAGGGACTGCCCGATGGGATAGGGATGGAGGATGTTGCCAACTCATTCCCGACGAAGGAGGATGCCTACTATTGTAGAGATACGATAGTAGAGCATTGTCCTTCCGCCTACCTGTCCGAAGCAGTCCCGAAGCAAGCAGATAGTTCTGCGCAGCAGGTATCGAGTAAGCCAAAGTCTTATTCGCAGGAGGAGTTCAGCCGTATCACTCGCTGCAAACTGATAGAGAACTATGATGTCTTTTGGGCAAACTTCAAGCAGTTAAAGCCGAGAGATGCGTGCGATGTGTATTTGAAGATGGCTCGCTATGGTTTCTCCACAGCCCCGCAGGCGAAACTCCCCGATGATGAGGCAGAGCAGCGTCGTCTAACCCTTAAGCGGGAGCAGACTGCCGCTGCCATTGCCGATGGTCTCCCCGACGAGGAGGAGTTCGATACCGACACCGATGATGTAGAGTAGAGAGAAAGTAGATGTAGGTAGAAAAAAGTAGATATAGATGGTATGGAGTCGAACTAAAAACCATTGTGCATTCGGATTATTATTGCTTGCAGTTTTGAATTATTGTTTGCAGGTTTGGGATTATTGCAGTATCTTTGCAGCCTATTCAAAAACTTAAAGCACACCAACCGATTTCCGAATAAGTTTCTCCATTGTTTATCGGTTATCTATCGTCTATTCTGTATTGTACTGACTATCAGCCTATTGCGCATTTCCGCAGTTTACCATACAAATATGAATATCAAACGAATTATCCCGGATGCTATCACCAGTTGCAACC
>CAVKVE010000105.1:0-7877 GCA_963659655.1 Bacteroidaceae bacterium
CTCGCCGCAACCCAAAAGCCGCCTGTTTCTTTCGCGAGAGAAACAGGCGGTGTTGTGTTTGCGCCCTCCTCCGCAGGGTATAAGCCCCGGAGCAGACACGCCGCCACCCTCCGTCCCCACCGCAAAACTACCTCAATTACAGAAACGACTACCCGAATTACGCTTTTCTGCTATCCGCATTGGCACAAACGGGAAATTATTCGTACTTTTGCACCCGCAAACATACTTTTTGCATACACAAAACCTACTTTTTTGTACCCACAAACCTACGAACACCATGCACCTCACCACCATTCAAGAATACAACGACACATGCGGCTTCAAGACTATGCACCCGCAAGTCGCTTTTGTGCAGTACGACGGCAAAGACGAACACCGCTTGCCCTCGGGCGTGCGCTATGTCTACGATTTCTATAGCCTTTGGCTCAAAGAAACCAAGGGCTGCGTACTCAACTACGGGCGCACGCAGTACGACTACGATTGCGAAACCATTGTCAGTATGGCGCCCGGACAAGAGATCGAGGTATCGAGCAACCCGGCAGCACGCCCCAAGTGTATCGGTATTCTCTTCCACCCCGATTTCATCCACGGCACGCCGCTCGCCAAAAAGATGAAGGACTACTCTTTCTTCTCCTACGCGAGCAACGAGGCGCTACACCTCTCGGAGGACGAAGTGCAGGTGGTCAAAAACTGTATGCACATCATTGAGATAGAACTGCAACACCCTATCGACAAGTTCTCTCGACGGCTGATAATCACCAACTTAGAGCTGCTTTTGGACTATTGTCTGCGTTTCTACGAGCGGCAGTTCATCACGCGGCAGGACATGAACATTACCGCTATCTCTCGCTTCAACGACTTGCTCAACGAGTATATCAATTCGGGACAAACCGCCCAAGAGGGTATCCCGACGGTGAAGTACTTCGCCGACCGTATTCACCTGTCGCCCAACTATTTCGGCGATATGGTGAAGGCAGAGACGGGCAAGACGGCGCAAGAGTATATTGCCCTGCGGCTATACGACTACGCCAAACGCCAACTGCGCAATTCCTCGCTGACTATCAAGGAGATAGCCGTGCAGACAGGTTTCCAGCACCCGCAACATTTCGTGCGCTTCTTCAAGAAGCACGCAGGTATTACCCCCACCGAGTACCGCCACATCGGCTGATCGGCAACATATATGCGTCTCGCAGTTTATCAAGTTTCGTAGTTCCATCGGTTTCGTTGTAATTCGCACCGCTTCTCGGTGCGTTTTTTTATTGTATGCAGGGTCATCCTTCTTCCATACCCAAAAATAGAGGCTTTTTTGTTAATCTGCTCAAAAAGCAGTACCTTTGTAGCGAAAACGAGACAGGAATGTCCCGCACATAGAAAGATTAGGTCCTACACACCGATAATACCGACCAAACAAACCATTTGATAAACCTATCATGCTACCACTCGCAGAACGATTACGACCCCATACGCTAAACGACTACATCGGACAAAAACATCTTGTAGGCGAGGGAGCCGTGCTGCGCAATATGATTGAGAGCGGAAATCTGAGCAGCTTTATTCTTTGGGGACCTCCGGGAGTGGGCAAAACCACATTAGCACGCATCGTTGCACACCAATTGGAGCGACCGTTCTATACACTATCGGCAGTAACGAGCGGTGTAAAAGAGGTGCGCGAAGTGATAGACAAAGCGAAACGCTCGGCTGCTATCAATAGCGGCATATTTGCTTCCTCCACCGACCAACGCTCCCCCATCCTATTCATCGACGAGATACATCGGTTCTCTAAATCACAGCAAGACAGCCTGCTCGGCGCTGTGGAGGAAGGAACAGTGACGCTTATTGGTGCCACCACCGAGAATCCGTCCTTTGAAGTAATCACGCCTCTGCTGAGCCGCTGCCAGGTGTATGTACTCAAGCCGCTCGAGAAAGCCGACCTATTAGAGCTGCTCGACCGAGCGCTGCATAAGGATGAATATATCGCCTCGCTACAAATCGAGGTAAAAGAAACCGAAAGCCTGCTGCGCTACTCCGGAGGCGACGCACGAAAGCTGCTGAACATTATTGAGCTAGTAACCAACGCAGGAGTTCGAGTATTTGACAACCGAACCATTACCGAACAACTGCAACAGAATCCCGTTGCCTACGACAAAGATGGCGAGCTGCACTATGACATCATCTCTGCTTTCATCAAATCGATACGCGGCAGCGACCCGGATGCGGCTCTCTACTGGTTGGCACGCATGATAGCGGGCGGCGAAGACCCCAAATTCATTGCACGACGACTCGTTATCTCTGCCAGCGAGGACATCGGGCTCGCCAACCCCAATGCGATGCTGGTCGCCAACGCCTGCTTCGACACACTGACCAAGATAGGTTGGCCGGAAGGGCGCATTCCGTTGGCGGAAGCAACGGTCTATCTCGCCACATCGCAGAAATCAAACTCAGCCTACCTTGCCATAGACAAAGCCTTAGCCGAAGTGCAACAGAGCGGCAATCTGCCTGTACCCCTGCACCTGCGCAATGCGCCCACGAAGCTAATGGAGGAGTTGGGCTACAAAGAGGGCTACAAATATGCACACGACTATCCCAACCACTTTGTCAAACAACAATTCTTACCGGACGCCTTGGTCGGTACGCACTTTTGGGAAGCACAAGGCAGCCCCCAGGAGCAGAAAATGGCAGAATGGATGAAATTCCTATGGAACAAAGAACCCTAAAATCGAAAAGATGCATACACTAAACGATATAGAAGAGATCAAACAAGACACTCGCTACCTGCAACTGCTGAGCGAGAAGTTCCCTGACGCAAAAGCCGTCATAACGGAGCTTATCAACCTGAAAGCCATTCTGTCACTGCCGAAAGGGACAGAACATTTTGTCAGTGACCTGCATGGCGAAAGCAGCGCCTTTATTCACACAATAAAAAATGCGTCAGGAGTCATCCGCCACAAGTTGGACGACCTATACGGAGACAGCCTTAGCGAGACCGAAAAGCGAGCATTGTGCGCTTTGATTTACTACCCCGACGAACGATTAGAGCTGGTTCAAAAAAGTCTGACCGAGAAAGTAGAAGGATTAGATGAGGGTATGGGCGACTTCACCATAGAGGAATGGTACAGACGCCGCTTGCACCAAGTGGTGATGGTAGCACGAGCAGTAACCATCAAGTATAGTCGCTCGAAAGTTCGAAAGATGTTGCCGAAAGACTACGCCTACATCATAGATGAGTTGTTGCACGAGTCAAGCATCGAGAACGACCGAGCAGCCTACTACAACGCCATCATCGATGCCATTATCAACATAGGCTGCGCCGAAAAACTGATTATCGCTATTGCCTACCTGATACACGGTTTCACCATCGACACACTGCATGTAGTAGGTGATATTTACGATCGTGGTCCGGGCGCAGCAAAAATTATGGATGTGCTATCCACATTGCGCGATTTTGATATTCAATGGGGCAACCACGACATCGAATGGATGGGCGCCATGGCCGGTAACACGGCACTGATAGCCACCGTGCTGCGCGTATCAATTCGCTATGCCAATATCGAGACACTGGAGGAAGGATATGGTATCAACCTGCTCCCATTAGCGAATTTTGCCATGGAGACCTACCACGACGACCCTTGCACCGTGTTCCAAACCAACGATTTTGACCACAACCCACACCTGACACGCTCGGCTGCCCTAATGGCGAAAATGCACAAAGCCATTTCGATTATTCAATTCAAATTAGAGGGACAAATCATTCAGCGCCATCCCGAATGGAACATGAATGACCGACTGCTGTTGGACAAGATTAATCTCGAAAAAGGAACGATTCATATCAACGGAACGGATTATCCTTTATTAGACACCAACCTACCGACTCTGCGCAAAGATAGTCCCTATTCCCTATCCACAGAAGAACAGGAACTGATGAACCAACTGATGCACAGCTTCCAAAAATCGGAGAAAGTGCAGAAGCACCTGCATCTTCTCTATCGGCATGGCAGTATGTTTTTGGTACGCAATGGGTTCCTGCTCTACCACGCTGCTATTCCGTTGAACGATGACGGCAGTTTTACAGAGGTCAATGTATGCGGAAGAGAGGTTTGCGGACGCCGTCTAATGGAGCGGACGGACGAGATTGTGCGCATGGCGTACTATGGTGAAGGCAAAGAGAAGGAGGATGCACTGGATTATATGCTCTATCTATGGGAAGGTCCCAACTCTCCCTTGTATAACAAGGACAAGATGACTACGCTGGAGCGCTATTTTGTGGCAGATGAAGAACTCTGGAAAGAGAAAAAGGGAGCGTACTACACCTTAGCCAACGAGCGCAAGACCTGCGAGATGATACTCCAAGAATTCGGCATTGATACCGCAACAGGGCGTATCATCAACGGACATATTCCGGTGCGTACTATGGAAGGAGAAACCCCGATACGCGCCGAAGGTAAACGCTTCGTCATCGATGGAGGATTCAGCAAACCCTACCAGAAAAAAACCGGCATTGCCGGCTACACGCTGATTTACAACAGCCATGGCATACAGCTTGTGGAACACGAGTCATTCGAAAGCCGTGAGCAGGCCGTGCTATCAGGCAGCGACATCCATAGCCGCACCTTGCTGCAAGACTTCACCACCCATCGTCTGCATATCCGCGACACCGACCGAGGACGGGAACTACAATCACAGGTAGATAATTTGGAGCATCTGCTTCTCGCTTACCAGACCGGCATCATAAAGAATTGATGCAGGACCAATTTTGCAATAAGACAAAACACTATAAACCCATACCTATATGACACGAATTGCATTTTTCGGTACAAAAAAGTACGATCAAGAAGTGTTCAACCAAGTCAACGACAGCGTCAATAACGCAGGACTGAAACAATTTGGATTCGAACTCAAATACTACAAGGCACACCCTACTATGGACAATGTGATGCTGGTACAAGGCGCCACTGCTGTCTGTGTATTTGTTAACGACCCCATGACCGCCGATATAATTCAAGAGATGGGGCGACTGGGTGTCAAACTGATTGCACTACGCTGCGCCGGATACAACAATGTGGACATTGCCGCTGCCAATAAGGCAGGAATCCGAGTGGTTCGTGTGCCGGCTTACTCACCCCACGCCATTGCCGAATTCACATTGGGGCTGATTCTATCCGTCAACCGACATATTCCACGCGCTACTTCCCGCACACGCGACGGCAACTTCTCTCTACAAGGTCTGATGGGCTTTGATTTATATGGGAAAACCATCGGTATCATCGGTACGGGAAAGATCGCAAAAGTGCTGATCGAGCTGCTACAGGGATTCGGCATGCACATTTTAGGCTACGACCCCTATCCGGACCACGCTTTTGCGGCTAAAAACGGATTGGAATATACAGACTTAGACACTCTGCTCCACAAGGCAGACATCATCACGCTTCATTGCCCGCTCACCAAAGAAAACCACTACATGATAAATAGTGAAACCATTGCCAAGATGAAGCAGGGCGTGATGATTGTCAATACGGGTCGTGGCGGACTGATTGACACCGATGCACTCATCGAAGGCCTCAAGAGCCGCCATGTAGGTTCGGCCGCATTAGATGTGTACGAAGAAGAGGGCGACTACTTCTACGAGGACATCTCCGACAACATCATCGAAGACGACACCTTGGCTCGTTTGTTGAGTTTCAACAATGTGTTGCTGACCTCACACCAAGCCTTTTTCACGCGTGAGGCATTGACCAATATCGCCACCACCACATTGCAGAATGTAAAAGACTATATCGACGGAAAAGAACTGATTAACGAAGTGAAATAATGAGAATTTTATTACTAAACGGCAGTCCTCGCAAGGACGGCAACACCAATATCGCACTGCAAGAGGTAGCCGATACGCTACATAAGGAAGTGGAACAATTGATGGGAAGTGTAGATAAAAACGGACACTTCGTAGAAGACCCGCTGCATAAAGAGGGGATAGAAACCATCACCATACAAATCGGCACACAGCCTATGCGCGGATGTATTGGTTGCGGTGGATGTGTAGAGAAGGGGCGCTGCGTGTTCTCAGATGATGTATATGACAAGATACGGGCAGTCCTTGAGGAAGGAATAGACGGAATCATTGTCGGCTCGCCTGTCTATTACGGAGGTCCCAATGGCTCGCTATGTGCGCTGCTCGACCGCCTGTTCTACTCCTGCGGTTCGCTGCTTGCCTATAAGCCGGCAGCAGCGGTGGTAGTTTGCCGAAGAGGCGGAGCCAGTGCCACTTTTGACCGACTAAACAAATATTTCACCATCAACAATATGCCGGTCGTGCCGTCGCAATACTGGAACAGCGTACATGGGGCAGCCAAAGGAGAGGCCAAGCAAGACCTCGAAGGCCTGCAGACGATGCGAACACTTGCACGAAATATGATATGGATGTTGCGCGGCATGGACAGCCGACACACCCCACGACAGGAGCCCCGCCAGCGCACCAGTTTCATTCGCTAAACTCCAATCTTTAGGTTTTCGTAGTATCTGCACATACTTTGTATAGTATGTGCAGTTTTTTTGTGCAAGTATGTATTCCACTGTCTATCGATATCTTATTTCACGACTAAGCGGTCAAGGTCGAAGCCATATTCAGCAAAGAGATTATCCACAAAGTGATAATCAACCGGCTCTCGCAGCACGCCGGCAATATAGTTGATAATCTTATAGGTATCTATTATCTCCCTATCGAACAGCGTAGGCACATGCCGCACATAGTCCTCTTTCTCGTATGGGTGCTGCGGGGTATGACATATTTCAAAGTCCAACAACTCCAACGCCCATGTCAGATTCTCGTATGTGAGCGCATTGTGCAAGATGCCATGAGTATGCATGATGTGCAGATTACGAATTAGCACCTCGGCAGCTATCTGATAATCTTTTTCATAGCCCTTCTCATTGAAACGCTCCCACTTATGCACTTCATCCCATATCCGTTTTCGCGACATGAAACACGCATCTGCAATGCGAAATGGGCACTCCACCGAATACTGCAGGAGTACAGGCTTGAGGTGCTTGTCGGTCTGCGGAATATAAATAGGGTAGTCCAACTCCAGCACACACTCCATTTGGTTGGTCTTAATACCCAACGCCTGCACATCTTGTCCGCAATAGAAATCACGCAGTGCATCTTCTTTTAGCAGCAATCCCCATACATCCGTTGGCATCTCTGGAGTATAAAGAAACGGATGTTCCGAATAGGACAAACCATTCCCTTTGCTGACGATATAACGCCCATCCGTGTGCTTCCCTACTACGAAACTGCGCCCATGCCTCGCTCCAATGCAACGAACGGTATCCTTGCCTTGTGCGCTGACAATATAAGGATAGGGTTGAACTATCCCATTGGTTGCGATAATATGGTATGGAATAGTAGAAACTATGTATTTGTTCATAAAAGCCAATGATTGTATTGTAAGATATAATTATAACTCACTACATCTACAAAAGCAATGTTCCATTGTTATAGCACATTGCCTTGTAGATGATGGAATTCAAACTTCATTATTTCGACCCAAACATAGTGCTCTTTAATTGCTCATAGTTATAATAAACTACATCATTATACTTGACTCCTTTATTATTCCGCAAGTAGTCTTTGAGTACCATTTCGGCATCAATAATATCTTGTGCATTTGTTATTACTAACATAATATTTACACTATTAATCAGTTAATACATATTGGTGAATTCAACAAGCAATAAAGGAACTTGTTTTACAATTAAAATGCAAAACAAGTTCCTCTCATGTTAATTAGGGATGACGATAATTAATTCCACAATCCCCCTCTGAATGTTGAGGGCAGTGTGCCATGCAAACGATGTTCGACATTGCGCTGATATTCAATTCTGCT
>CAVKVE010000106.1:0-7628 GCA_963659655.1 Bacteroidaceae bacterium
GCGGCATAGGAACTCTTATGTGCTACGCTGATTCTCGTTTTTTCATTTCTTTTTATGCTCTGCAGCATAAATCCCCCGTTTGAGTTGCACAAGTCGCATAATTAGCGTACCTTTGTGCCTATCCGTGATGCATAAGTGCCGTTTTGGCGCTCGCCTATACCTATCGAAACACACCGCCGTGCCTATTTTTTTCTATGAGTAGGGAAAGGCGGATTATTTAATACCTAACTAAAAAACACAATTATGGCTAAAGTTTATCAAGCTAACGAGATTAAGAATGTCGCTATGTTGGGTGGTAGCGGCTCGGGAAAAACCACTCTTATGGAGTCGATGCTCTATGAGAGTGGAGTCATTAAGCGTCGTGGTTCGATTGAGGCACAATCGACCGTTTGCGACTATTTTCCGGTGGAGAAGGAGTACGGCTATTCCGTTTTCTCTACGGTATGCAACATCGAATTTCAGGGTAAGAAACTCAATATCATCGACTGCGCAGGTTCCGACGATTTCTGTGGCGGTACGATGGCTGCCTTGCAGATGGTAGGCTCTGCGCTTATCGTTTTGACGGCAGACAAGGGTGTTGAGGCAGGCACGGAGAACAGTTTCCGCCTCGTGGAGAAGCTGCACAAGCCGCTTGCTTTTGTCATCAACAAGTGCGATGCGCCGGACGCTGATTTTGAGAACACCTTTGCCCAGTTGCGCGAGGAGTTCGGCAACAAGTGTACGCTCATCCAATATCCCGTCAATGCAGGCGCAGGCTTCAATGCCGCCATCGATGTACTGAAAGGCAAGATGCTCGTGTGGGGCCCTGAGGGCGGTGCGCCGGAGGAGAAAGACATCCCCGCTGCCGAGCAGGAGCGTGTGGCAGAGATGCGCCAGCAGTTGCAGGAGCAGGCGGCTGAGGCGGACGAGACGCTGCTCGACAAGTTCCTTTCCGAGGGTCTGACCGACGAGGAGATTATGCACGGCTTGCGTTCCGTCTATGCCGATGGTTCAATGTATCCCGTCATCTGCACGAGTGGTCTGCGTGATATGGGTATCCGCCGCTTGATGGATTTCCTGTTGGCTATGGCGCCTGCCCCCGACCGCTTCGCCTATCCTACGGTCGATGGACAAGGCGTTACGCCCGATCCTGCCAAGCCCACGAGCCTCTATGTCTTCAAGACTTCCGTTGAGCCGCATATCGGCGAGGTCAACTATTTCCGTGTTATGCAGGGTACGGTCAAGGCTGGCGACGACTTACAAAATATGGAGCGAGGCAGCAAGGAGCGCATCTCGCAGCTCTATATGGTCGCCGGGTCGAATCGTATTCCGGTCGATGAGGTATCGGCAGGCGACATCGCCGCTACCGTCAAGTTGAAAGACACCCGCACGGGCAACACGCTCAACGCCAAGGATTGCGACTATCGGTATGCCGCCATCCAGTATCCGCAGCCCCGCTATCGCCGTGCTATTCGCCCCGTCAACGAGGCAGACAACGAGAAACTCGCCGCTCTGCTCACCCGTATGCACGAGGAGGACCCCACATGGGTTATCGAGCAGTCGAAGGAGTTGCGCCAGACCATAGTCAGCGGGCAGGGTGAGTTCCACTTGCGCACGCTCAAATGGCGTTTGGAGAACAACGAGAAGATGCAGGTGACCTTCGAGGAGCCTAAGATTCCGTATCGTGAAACCATCACCCGTGCCGCGCGTGCCGACTATCGCCATAAGAAGCAGTCGGGCGGTTCGGGTCAGTTCGGCGAGGTGCATCTCATCATCGAGCCGTATACCGAGGGCGTACCGGTGCGTGAAACCTATAAGTTTGGTAATCAGGAGTATAAGGTTACGATTAAGGATACGCAGGAAGTCAATCTCGATTGGGGCGGCAAGTTGGTGCTGATCAACTCCATTGTCGGTGGCGCTATCGATGCTCGCTTCGTGCCGGCTATCTTGAAGGGTGTCATGGATCGTATGGAGCAAGGCCCGCTCACGGGTTCCTATGCGCGCGATGTACGCGTCATTGTCTATGATGGCAAGATGCACCCGGTAGATTCCAACGAGATTTCGTTCCGTTTGGCAGGCCGCAATGCTTTTGCTGAGGCGTTCCGCAACGCCGACCCCAAGGTCTTGGAGCCTATCTACGAGGTCGAGGTTTTTGTTCCGAACGATTTGGTGGGCGATGTCATGTCCGACCTCACAGGGCGTCGAGGCATCGTTTTGGGTATGGAGACAGAGAAGAAATTCACCCGTCTGCACGCCGAGGTGCCGCTCAAGGAGTTGAGTTCCTATTCCACCACGCTCAGTTCGCTGACGGGCGGTCGTGCGACCTTCACCATGCGTTTCAAGGACTACGAGCTTGTTCCGGGCGATGTGCAGGATAAGTTGCTCAAGGAGTACGCCGCCGCCCATACTGATGATGAATAATAGGGTACTTTACTTTTCTATAATTAGCAAGTCTTTCGATAGTATTGTACTTTTCTTATAACACAGTCGAAACGGCATCATTACAGCAGAGGCTCACCCAAAATAGGGTGAGCCTCTGCTGTTTCAAATATATGTTTTTCAGCATATTTTCTACGCACTTACTATATTTGCTCTACTACAGAAATACACGCTGTCCGTGCAAACAATCCGCTATATGTGTGAAAGTCGAGCGAAATGTAAAACAAAAGAAAATCAATAGAATACAAATTGTGTGTAGTACTAAAACGCTACTCTGTGCAATGCAATGTATGTTCTAAAACATATTTTCAAAATTTGCCTGCCCATTAAATATGTACTACTTTTGCACCGCTTTCGAGAACAAAATTCATGGTTCTTGAGAACGAGATCCATTACTTACGCAAGTGCCATATACAACCTTCGAGATTAAAAAACAGCACCTATTTTCCTGCTTTTCCCGAACCACTCCCGAAGGTAGAACTTATCAACCCTTAAAAAACGACCTATCAAGTCCTAATAATTGACCTGAAAGATCCAACCGACTGACCTATCAAGTCCTAATAATTGACCTAAAAATCTAATCGAATATGTTTAGAAACACCCCCCCCCTCCTATTCGCACTCCTTGCGATTCTGCTTATTCCGTATAGCCTGTGCGCGCAGACGCTCACGGTTACAGGCGTTGTATATGCAGAAGGAGAATCCGATCCCGTTATTGGCGCCAATGTCATGGTGAAGGGTACCTCGAATGGTACCATTACCGACTTCGATGGAAACTTCTCGCTCCAAGCTAAATCGGGCGATGTTCTCCAAGTGTCGTACATGGGTTACAAGACACAAGAGGTCAAGGCCACTTCTTCCCCCATGCGCATTACCCTACAGTCCGACAATGTCATGCTGCAGGAAGTCGTTGCCGTGGGCTATGGTACAATGCGCAAATCCGACTTGACGGGTGCTGTCACTTCCGTCAGTGCCGATGAGTTGATGAAGGCCCCCGTGTCCGGACTCGACCAGGCGCTCCAGGGACGCGCCGCCGGTGTCACGGTCACCACCAATTCCGGTCAGCCCGGTGAGGCGGCCACCATTCGTATTCGTGGTATCGGTTCCGCTATCGGCGGCAACGACCCGCTCTATGTGGTGGATGGTGTCATCACGAGCGACATCTCGTTTCTCGCTCCGAACGACATCCAGTCGATGGAGATTCTCAAGGACGCTTCCGCTACGGCTATCTACGGTTCGCGTGGTGCGAACGGTGTCATCATTGTTACCACCAAGACGGGCACTTCTGCCGGTGCCAAACCAAACATTACTTTCGACGCCTATTGGGGCTTCCAGAATCGTTGGCGCAAGCTTGATGTCATGGACTCTCGCAGCCATGCCGAGACCGAGTTGCGCATCGGTGCTATGCGTAATGGTGCTGAGGAAATCTCCTATTACAATAATCAGGGCTTTGCCAATTGGCTCCAGATGTACAAGTTGGGTAAATCGGTTTACTATCCGACCAACTTCAACTATGCCGACCAAGAAACCGATTGGCAGGATGAGGTCTTCAATGCCAACGCTTTCATGCACAACTACAACCTTAGCGTAGATGGTGGCAACGACAAGGGCCATTACGCACTCTCCGCCAACTACTTCGGCCAGGAAGGTACCATTATAGGCAGTAACTACCAGCGCTTCACCATCCGCCTCAATACCGATTACGAAATCCGTAAGTGGTTGAAGGTGGGCGAGCACCTCAGTTTTGCTTCCTCCAAGGGGCGTAATGCCATGAACAACAGTTCTTCGGCGGGTGCGTCTGTCATCTCTGCGGCTTTGGCTATGTCGCCGTGGGATCCTGTCTACTATCCTGAGGGTTCTGTCAATGTCAATGGTGACGACCTTTCGGGTCACTATTCTGCCGGTTCCAACTTCAAGAATGTGACCAATCCCTACCAGATGTCCTACAACACCGAACCATCTAATAAGAACGAGCGTGCTATCGGTGATGTCTATCTCGAAATCAAGCCCATCGACGGGCTTACTATCCGCCCGAGTTTCTCTGTGGATTATACGCTCAATCGTACTCGCAATTTCACCTATCCCAATACTTATACTTCCTACAACTATTCGGAGAAGAACTTTATCTCTTCTTCCATGACGCGTTACTGCTCGTTGCAGGAGGAGACCACTGTCACCTACGCCAAGAAAATCGGCAAGCACAACTTCTCGGTTATGGCGGGTCAGACCTGGCAGGAGTACAACACCTACGGCATCAGCGGTTCGGGTGCGCAGATTCTCAATCCTATCGAGAGCAACTGGTATCTGAGCAAATCCACTACCGACCGTACCAACGCATCCGATGAGGTTTCGCGTATCCGTCGTATCTCTTTCTTGGGTCGTGTGTTCTATTCCTATGGCGACCGTTATATGGTCACGGCCAATTTCCGTGCCGATGCCTCTTCTCGTTTCAGCAAGAATCCGTGGGGCTATTTCCCCTCTGTGGCATTGGCTTGGCGTATGAGTGAGGAGAGTTGGCTCAAGCAGGTCGAGTGGCTTGACAACTTGAAGATTCGCGCCGGTTTCGGTCAGGTAGGTAACGATGGTATCCCGTCGGGTTCTTTCACGCCGACTATGGGTTCCAGTCAGGATGTATTCTATGGCTATACGCTGGGTAAGTCGCAGACCATCAATGGTGGCTCGGCAGTGCTGACGCAGGTCAATTTGGATGGTAAGTGGGAAACCAACCAGCAGTGGGATGCAGGTATCGATTTCTCTTTCTGGAATGGTAAGTTGAGCGGTACGATCGATTATTTCTGCCGCGATACCAAGGATGCTCTTCTCTATGTCAATGCGCCGGCGCATGTGGGCAACCGCTATTCGCTGGTCAAGAATGTCGGTAACATCCGCAACGAGGGCTTCGAGTTGACGCTCAATCATGATAATCAGGTCGGTAAGTTCCATTATAATATCGGTGCCAACCTCAGCTATTTGCACAACGAGCTGACCGATATCAATGGTGGTTCGCCTCTCTGGGGCGACCGAACCAAGACCGATGTAGGTATGTCGCTCAATTCGTTCTGGGGCTATGAGTACGAGGGTGTCTATCAGTCCGATGAGGAGGCACTCGAGCAGCTGACCGCTTACGATGCCACCACCATTCCGGTTCATGCGGGTGACGCTCGCTATAAGGATCTCAATGGGGACGGCAAGATTGATGAGAACGACAAGAAGAATATCGGCAATCCGTTCCCGAAGCTGACCTATGGCTTCAATCTTGGTGCCGAGTTCTATGGCGTTGATATTCAGCTCTTCTTCCAGGGTGTCTATGGCAACCAGATCTACAATGCGCTTCGTGAGCGCCTCGAGGGCGATGGTTCGAGCAGTGCGCTTGCCGGCTATATGGCAGACGATGTTTGGGTGGGTTACACCGATGTAGTCCGTAATGCATTGCTTGCGCAGGGTGTCAACTGGATGGAGTTGGAGAACCGCAACGGTACGATTCCGAATCCGCTCGGTTCGGCCACCAATACCGAGAACTCTACCCGTTTCTTGGAGAGTGGTTCCTATCTGCGCCTCAAGAACGCTCAGATTGGTTACACTTTGCCCAAGAAGGTGACGGAGAAATTCTTCTGCAGCCGCTTGCGTTTCTATGTCACGGCCAGCAACCTATTCACCATCACCAAGTATTCGGGCTACGACCCGGAGGTGGGTAGTGGTGTTGATTACGGAAACTATCCGCAGAGCCGTACCTTCACTTTCGGTCTGAACGCTACATTCTAATTTTTGGATGAAGAATTACGAATTAATACTATGGGAGATTCTATTATGAAAAAGACACACTATATCGTTTTGGCGTTTGCGGCTTGCGTTGCGTTGACGGGTTGCAAAGACTATCTGACTGAGATTGAGCCGGGTACGACGCGTTTGGACGACTATTTCGTTTCCACCGATGCTGCGGTTGAGAATGTCACGGGTTGCTATGTGCCGCTGATGTGGGAATACAACAGCACCTATTGCGCCGAGTGGTTTATCGGCGATATTGTCAGCGACGATGCGCTCAAGGGCGGTGGCAGCACGACCGATATGGCAGATTCGTATGATATGGAGAATTGGCGCACCACGTCGCAGAATACGCTGTTGCTTGATTTCTATCGTGCTCAGTATCAGGGTATTGCCCGCTGCAATTTGGCGATTAAGTATATCTCAAATATGGAGGTGGGGTCGGATGAAAAATTCACCGCTTCCATGAAGAACCGCTTGTTGGGTGAGGCGTATTTCTTGCGTGCCTACTACTATTTCCGTCTGCTGCGTGTCTATGGCGGCGTACCTATTTCGACAACGGTTATCGACAATTCCGACAGTTGGGGTGTGCCTCGTTCCTCGGTTGAGGCGGTTTTCGACCAGATTTTGAACGACCTTGCCGAGGCGAACAAGGGTCTTTGGTTGCGTAGCGAGTTGGATGACGACCAGATCGGTCGTGCCACCAAGGGCGCCGCTCAGGCTATGTTGATGAAGGTCAATCTCTATCGTGCTTCTTCCTATTGGAATGCGCAGATTGGAGCTGACGCTTCCGAGTGTTTTGCAGCCGCCAAGGCATGGGGCGATAGCATCATTGCTTCGGGCGAGTACGACCTTTGCCCCAATTATGAGGACAATTTCACGCTTGCCGGTGAGAACGGCGAGGAGTCTGTCTTCGAGATTCAGTATTCCGAGCAGGCGTGGAGCGACTATGGCGAGGGCTTCGGTTTCACGGCAGGCTCTTTCACGCAGATTTTGATGCGTTCTCGTTCCTCCAAGATTGGCGGAGGTTGGGGTTTCGACCACCCGACACAGAACCTTTACGACGAGTTCGAGCCGACCGATTCGCTTCGTCGTGCGGTGGCTATTCTCAATCCGGCCGATTCGCTTATTGAGTCGCCTGCCGAGGAGATTTATTTGGACAACCGTTATCTCAACAATAAGTACGGTATGTATCGCGACCCGGAGAGTCTGGGCGGTGGTTTTGGCAAGTGGAGCTTGCATGCCAGCCGTGGTCCGCTCAACAACAAGCAGATTCGTTATGCCGATGTTCTCCTTATGTACGCCGAAGCAACTCTTGGTTTGGGTGATGAGGCAACCGCCAAAACCTATATCAACAAGGTACGCTCTCGCGTAGGTTTGGGCGAGGTAGGTACCTACAAGATCAGCCTCAATGGCGGCGACTCTATCGTCCCGACCACTGAGCAAGCC
>CAVKVE010000107.1:0-7611 GCA_963659655.1 Bacteroidaceae bacterium
ACCTGCGGCAGAATGCGCTACTACCCAAGGAGCAACGGCTGCCGATACGGGAGGTAGTCTTCAATGCCTCCTACGAGGTGCGTATGCCGGTCATCAACTCCACATTTATTATTGTAGTCAGTTTTGTGCCATTGTTCCTGCTATCGGGCATGGAGGGGCGTATGTTGGCACCGCTCGGCTTGGCGTTTATCGTATCGCTCTTCGCCTCCACGCTGGTGGCACTGACGCTGACGCCCGTGCTTTGCTCCTACCTACTCGGCACAGAGCGTGCCATGCGCCATGCCGACCGTGAGCCCCGCCTCGTAGTTTGGCTGCGCAAAGGCTACAGCCGTGCGCTCGAATGGGCATTGCGTCATAAGAAAGGCGTGCTCGGGACAACTTTCTCGCTCTTTGTGGCTGCCGTGGTCGCATTCTGCTGCTTCGGACATAGTTTCCTGCCTGCATTCAACGAGGGCTCTTTCACGATTAATGTCAGTACCTTGCCGGGCGTATCGCTCGAAGAGTCCGATGCCATAGGACGCAAGGCCGAGGAAATTTTGCTCTCTATCCCCGAGATACAGACCGTAGCACGCAAAACGGGGCGTGCCGAATTGGACGAGCATGCGCTCGGCGTCAATGCGTCGGAAATAGAAGCCCCCTTTGTGCTGTCCGACCGTTCCAAAGAAGAAGTCATCGCCGACATACGCCACCGCATGGGTGTGCTGTCGGGAGTCAATCTCGAAATAGGTCAGCCTATCTCGCACCGTATCGACGCCATGCTCTCGGGTACGCAGTCGAACATTGCCATCAAGATTTTCGGCACCGACCTCAACCGTATGTACCAACTCGGGCAACAGATTAAGACCGCTATCACGCCTATCGAGGGTGTGGCGGACATCAATGTGGAGCAACAGGTAGAGCGTCCGCAGTTGCTTATCACGCCTCGTCGGGACATGCTCGCCCGTTATGGTATCTCGCCGGCAGAGTTCTCCGAACAGATTAGTGTCCTGTTGGGAGGGAGCGTCGTGTCGCAGGTCTATGAGGAGAACAAAGCGTTCGACCTTGTGGTGCGGGTTACGCCTTCGGCACGCGAGAGTATGGACGCTATCCGCGACCTCTGTATCTCTACCCGTACGGCACAAGTCCCGTTGTCGGCAGTGGCAGACATACGCTCTGCCATGGGACCCAATACTATCAACCGCGAGAATGTCAGCCGCAAACTCGTGGTGTCCGCCAATGTCACAAATGGCGATTTGCGAGGGGCTGTGAACCAAATTGAGAATACCATCGGTGAGCAGATAACGCTGCCCGAAGGCTATCATATCGAGTATGGCGGACAGTTCGAGAGCGAACAGAAAGCGTCCCGCACCATTGCATTGGCCACGGTCGGAGCGTTGCTTATCATATTTTTGCTTCTGTTTATGCAGTTCCGCGACCTGCGCCAGGCCACCGTCGTATTGTGCAACCTTCCGCTTGCCTTGATGGGCGGCGTGTTGGCAGTGTTGCTCGATGGTGGCGTGCTGAGTATTCCCGCCCTTATCGGATTTATCTCGCTCTTCGGTATCGCCACACGCAATGGTATGCTGCTTATCGAGCGCTACAACGACTTGTCGCGCGAGGGTGTATCGTTACACGAGCGTATCATTACCGGCTCGGCAGACCGCCTGAATCCTATTCTCATGACCGCACTCACCACGGCTCTTTCGCTTATTCCGTTAGCCTTGGGCGGTGACTTACCGGGCAACGAGATACAGAGTCCTATGGCGAAAGTAATTCTCTTGGGACTGCTCTCCTCTACCCTGCTCAACGGCTTTATTATTCCCATTATGTACTCTCTCGTAGAGTCCCGCCACCCGCATACGCACGACCCTAAATAACACCTGCCATGCACACCATACAAAGGATATTAATTATTAATTGTTCATTGTTAATTATATCTTGTGCCTTTGCACAAGATATGACCACCCTTCTGCCGCAGATAGAGCAGAACAACAAGACCCTCCAAGTCCTTCGCCAAGAGGTCAAAGCAGAGAAGGAGGCAAACCATATCGGTCTTTCGCCCGACAATCCGGAGGTGGAGTTCCACTACCTATGGGGTGCTGCAATGGGTATGGACAACCGTATGGACATCACGGTGTCGCAGTCGCTACCCTTGAGCAAAGTGTTTGGTTATCAGTTGCGTCTTGCCAAACAACAGGACTTGCGTGCAGACCTGCGCCTGAAAGTGGAGCGCACCAACATTCTCCTCGAAGCGGAGCAGAAATGTATCGAGATTGTCTATTGCAATGTGCTGTTGCGTGAGTACCAAAAGCGGCTCGACCACGCAGAGGCATTGGCGCAGGCATACGAAGAAAAGTTCGCTGCGGGCAACACCAACGCCATCGAGTACAACAAGATTCGCCTCAATCTTGCCACCGCACGCGGCGATTATCAGCGGATAGAGACGGAGCGCAACACCCTTGTGGAGCAACTCGCGGCTCTCAATGGTGGCGAACCGATTGTGCTTACCGATACGGTCTTCGCCCTTCCTTTGCCGCCTGCGGATTTCGATTCGTGGTATCAGGAGGCAGAACAGCGAAGCCCTATGCTGCAATATGTACGGCAGGAAAGTGAGATAGCCAACGCCGATGTGCGCCTGAGCCGAGCCGAGTGGTTGCCCGAACTGCGTTTGGGGTATATGACAGAGGGTATGACGGGCGAGTACTACCAAGGACTCACTGTAGGTCTTACCGTACCCTTGTGGCAGAACACGCACCGTGTCCGCCAAGCCAAAGCGGCACAAGAGGCAGCCTCTCTGCGTCTTGATGAGCAGCGTCAGCAGTTTCTCTCCACGCTGCGTGCGCAGTATGCCGAGGTGTCGGGCTTGCAAAAGACTTGGCAAGGCTATGTCGATGCGCTCCATATCACCAACAGTGCCGATCTTCTTATGGAAGCCCTGCAAGCCGGTCAAATATCGATGTTAGACTATATGCAGGAACTCTCGCTCTACTACAACGCCACCTCCGCTGCCCTTGCCGCCCAGCGCGACTATCTTCTCGCCCTCGCCCAACTCCAAGCGGTGACATTATAAAAAATCTGTTTTACCGCCAAGTAATAAAACGCAACACAAAATCAGGTCGGCAATTTTCCTTGCCGACCTGATTTTCGTCTATACTCTCAGTCTCTGCTATTGTGCGGCTTTCGCAATGGCGTATAGGAGTATCACCCACAGCAAAAGCAACAGCCCGTTGATAATGATATACCACGCGAGAGAGAACGAGGCAAGGCAGCAGAACACCCCATTCGAGATAAGCAGCAAGACGGCTCCTATCCCCGATACCACTTTCGCATTCGTTGAGGTGCGCGGGGTGGCAAACGAGACTGCCAGTGCCGTCCCCAGAGTAAAGAACAGACTAACTCCGCCACCTATTGACACCCACCACTGCATATCCGCACAGCGGCAGAACGAGTAGAACCCGAAAGCGATAAAGGCACTCATTGCCAACACAATAAGAGCAGGAATAACATGTATTTTCATAAGGCTGCTATGCGTTAGAGTGTAGGTGGTACGGGTGGGACAGAAGATGTTGGCGGCACAGGCGGCGTAGCGGGAGCAAAGAGCGAAGCCAAATCGGCACGATTACTTGCAGGCTCCCATGCTGCCATACCCTGACACCACACGAGCGATTGTGCCGTCAGTTGCCCCGCGCCTGCCATCTGTTGCATCTGTTGGATGTTATATGGACCATACTGCTGCCCATTGACTGCCAACATATACGATACCGCACCGGGCATAGGTGGGGGCGTTGTTTGTGGGGTTTGCGGCTGTTGCGCTGTTTGGTTCATTCCGCCCATCATACCTGCCATTTGTTGCCCCATACCGGCAGCAACGCCCATCCCCATCATCATACCTACGGGGTTCATTCCACCACCTGCACCGGTGTTCATCATCCCCATTTGCCCAAGGTTGTTTGCGGCAGCCTTGAGCACCTCGGTTTGTTGATTGATAGCGTGTGCCTGCAGGTTCTGCGACTGCACATTCAGGTGTGCCGCTTCGGCATAGACATCGGTGTCGATAGCCGCACGCCGCCCTATCTGCTCCGCTTGAATCATCTGCTGCTCTTTGGTTGCGTGCATGAGTTGCGCATAGTCCGGACTCTCTTTGTCTATTTTGATAGCCGAGATGTCTATGCGCTTCAAGTTCACGCCAAAGTCATCGAGCAGTTGCGGTGCCAAGCGGGCTTGTATCAGGTCGCTTATCTCGGCTATTTTACGCTCTATCTGCACCACAGGGATACCATTCTCCGACGGGCAGTTTGACACAAAGTTCTTGACGAACTTCTTTACCATACCGATAATCTGCTCACGGAATTGGTCGAGCGAGAAGTCTGTCAAACGGTTGAGTTTGATGAATTTCTTCACATCCTCTACGCCTGTCAGGTTGAAAGTGAGAGTACCGTGTACGGCTACGGGAACCACAAAATCCAAGAAGCGAGGATCGGCAATGTCGAAATAGGGCACAGCAAATTTGATTTGGTTATTTCCCTGCAGGTTAAAGAAATACACCTCGGCGGGGAAAGGCGAAGAACCACCGAATGCCGCCCCTACTATACTTGTCAGCACAGGGAAATTGGCAGTCTTGATGGTATCCTCATAAGGTCCCACAATATAGTCTTGCAATGCCCCGTCTTTCTGTTTGTAGACAAAGACGCACATCTCGCCGTCTTTCACATGCAGCGTACTGCCGTAGCGGATAGCGTTCTCTTTCGATGTTGAATTAACTGCCTGCCCCGCAGGTCGCCATTTCCAAACGAGATACTCACTCTCGTCGCAGCGGATAACATCCATCAATCCGCCGTCTTTCTTATTAAAAAACAGTCCCATGGTTATTTATATTTATAGTTCACTACATATTTCCGAGTATCTCTATGATTTATTAGAGCATTACTGAATGAAAGACATATCCGAGCAGACCAAAGCAAAACACGAAGACAATCACATAAAATAGTATGATCCAAAATACCACCTTAAATAAACTCGACCAACTTTTGTACCAAATAATACACTTTCCAAAAAGAGACATCTTTGCTTGCTTTTTATAGGACTTTACAATTTCTTGAATTTGAGGATTCTTTCTGCCTTCAACTTCTAATTTTGCCAATATAGCGTTATATTTACTCCGCCATGCACGAGTAGCACCATTAGACCCTGACAAATATGTTTTTGGCAATATGAAATTCAACATCTCTATGCAATCTTCCTTGGCCATCGGCAAAGGATAATTTTTCACGAAACGAGATTCTGCAGTCACTGCACCTCTACTTTTTGATAGGGCGTTGTTTGTTATGTTTTGAAGTTTTTGTGAAAATTTTTCGACAAATGCATTAGAACCAACTCCGACAAATTCAAAACCACATTCCGGACATGTCATCTGAAAAGAACCAATAACAGTACCACAGTTAGGACATGTTCTTATATTTCCCAATTTATTTGACTTTGGTGCAGCCTTTTCCGCTTTCTCTTTTTCTGCTTTTTGGAGTTCCACAAGTCGGGCATCCAAAACCATTTCAAATTCATCGAGGTCAATCCCCTGCTTTTCGGCTTTTTTGAACAAGACTTGTTTTTCTTTTTCGGTTAATACCCCGTCCGCCAATGCCGCAGAGATAAGGGCTTCAATTTGCTCGTTGTACAACATATTGATATGATTTAGTTAGTTATTGTTTGTCATGTTTGTCTGCGTCTTTTTTGGCAGAAGATTTGGGATATTTCACCAAAGTGCCGAGCGTCTTTGCTAAGCGGAAAAAAGGAATCAATTCGGGTTTGACAAAAGGCAAAGACCCGATATTCGCATCATCTATCTTGGCAATGTCAAATACAGGATTATTTTGCGTTTCTTTGCAATAAAGCACACAGCACTCGTACTCGCTTTTGGATAAGACCAAAGAGAGGTTACCACGGCGTATCTTGCCCACAAACCAAAGAAGGCGGTCAAGGCTATCGTATGAAATGGAAATATTCAGTTCTCGAAAGAATGCATTAATGGCTACGGTAAGGTTCACCATTGTCGCCATACCATCGATGCGGTATGAATTACTTGCATCTTTGTTTTTCACTTTGAGCAATTTCGGTTTCGGAAAACCTAAGTAAGTACACAAACAGGGTAATGTCTCACACACTATAGAGTCGAAGATGGGAAACTTATAGTTTGTACAGAAATAGGCATACTTGCTGATGAGCGATATCGCCACGCCTTTACTTTCGGCATCTTTACCTATGCCATACGATTGTGCAAAAAGATTTCCGCCCTGATAATCAAACAATGAGGTGTCCGGCGAGTTGGCAAAACGAATAAATAAGTCTACCAAAGAAAGTCCTTTTTCTTTTCTTAATGCGAACATTGCCTCAGCCAACTCTTCCAAACCATAGTAGCGTCGGTTCATCTGTGTAGAGTACATACTGTCTATGACTGTAAGGCGAAGGAGAATATCTTCTGCGATACTTTCATCCGTATTCGCAAATAGTTTCGAGATGGCTTGTTTATCCGACGAATAACTATTACCTGCCAAATTCCCCTCCGAAATTTTGTTCAAAAGCGAGATTATCTCTTGGCGTTGTTTCTCTTTGGTGCTATTAGATACCATTTGTGTCATAAGGTCTGCGTTCACTGCGAACAGTGTATTTTTAATGCAACTCTCGGCTCCGAAAGAGTTACGGGTATAGATACAAAAAAAGCGTGGAACCTTGTTCTACGCTCATCTTATAATCTGAGGTCCTAGCAAAACCTTTACCATTAAGAAGAACGACTCAGCCCACGCCGAATATGTATATCGTCCAATACACCACGGCACACTATCAGCCCGAAGCCAATAGATGCACCATTGATGCACGGCGGAATACACATCCCGTAAGCATTCGTCACTGTCTTGTCTCGGATGGTAGAAAATTGCTAGGTTTCAGATTACCAAAACAAGCGTTAACAAACGCCTTTAAGTATGTCTCGATAGCATATCACTATCTGCCACGCCCGTAGGGCTTTACACGGGAGCGACGCTTCCCTCCCAACCAATCGGCGCGGTTGTTTATCGATTTAGAGTCCCATAAACAAAAAGACTTGTGCAAGAAACACAGTGCAAAGGTAGAAATTTATTTGCAATTTTGCAAATTTTTCCTATCTTTTTGGTTGAATAAACTTTGCGTTGTGCTAAGTCCGATGCACGAAAGTCGCTTTGATGTGTATGTAACCGGAAACCGCTTGCGTTTTCTATCGTCCGATATAGTAACGGAGTTTTGCGGGTAAAAAACTCGCATCACCCAATGCGTCATTGGTGTAATACACACGGAGTCGGAAGGTGTCAAAATCATACACTTCCATTGTTTCTTTCGCAGTTGCATTTTCCGAAAAGATTTCCCAATATTGAGAAGATTTGGGTAGTTGCCCGCCGACAAGAACGACCGCAACAGGTTGGTTCTACAAAGGCTATCGCCTGCTCGCCAAACTCTTAAGTTCATATTAGAAGTGCAACAAATGCTTTTCTGTTTAGTGTGCGATTACACCCCTGTAACACTAAACTGAATCTAAAAATCAGGCACTCTAATAATGACAAAAATTCAATAAGCAATGCTAAAAATAAAAAAGGGAGACCGAAGTCTCCC
>CAVKVE010000108.1:0-7516 GCA_963659655.1 Bacteroidaceae bacterium
CAAATTTTTCATGTATTCCACCCATTTCAATATTCTGAAATAGTGGGCTAATAGAAAAACCACGCAAGTACAAATACATTTTCTATCGCCAGTAGCGCCGCATCGCTTGTAATGCAAGCCCCCTTGCTGATTTGGATACTGCTCACACCATCGACGGGGATTCGCTGTCGTTCTTTCCCTAGTGCAACCACAAAGCCATTGTTATCCATACTGAGTGTTGCGCCGAAAGTGTGGAGCACCAATTCCATACCTAATACTCTCGGAATTGAGTAAACCTGAATAGCACCGTCTTCTTTCCCGGTTCTTCCTCAAACACTTCTCGTATCGTTGTCGAAGCGACACAACGATAGCCTTTGCTTTTTAGTAGTGCGACAATAGCATAAGTTAGCGTCATCTCTCCCATTACATGCACCGTGGCCTCAGCGGGTACAGCCATTTTCTCGATATGTTCCACGCAACTCTCGGCCATTCGCAGGACTTCCTCTTTTGTTGCCATCGGCGGCACTTCCGGAAATGGAATATCTACCACATCGCCATAGTGTGTATTTGCGGCTTGTAGTTGTTCCGTCTGCCAACGCCCGGAAGGATGATTAGAAAGATTGATTAGCATATCAGTAAATGTAGAAATCTTGTGGGAAATAGGCATACCCGTTGGCGGAATTAAGTTAGTGCGTATTTCATTTTGTCAATGGGCGTTCTATTACTCATATCTTTATGCATTAATAGTGGCTATATTCTTATCCAAATAAGCGAACAAACGACTCGCAGCATCCCGCCCTTTATCGTGCAATGAGAAATGAAGCAGATTATTCTCCTCGCATTTTTGGATACACACATTGCTAATCGGTTGGTCTGTTATAAAAATGCCTTTCGCTCCCGTACCGCCGTATAGTTTAACCACATTACTGAATTTATTGATATCCGTTGAAGACACTATCTGTAATTTACACTCTACAAATAATACTTTCACTCCGGTGCTCACTATCACATCCACCTCATTTTTAGGAGCATTATTGCGAGCAGGAAAAACGACATTCATACATATTTCTTGTGCGTTTCCCCAGTGCGAGAGCATATCTGCCACTTCGAATTCGAACCAACCGGTATGGAACAACATATGAGCCGCGAAACGGCTCTCTGCCGAGAATTCTTTCCTTAGTCCGAATTTCTTTGTAATTGTTAGTCTAAAGAAACCGGGATTTTCTGCTTTTGTTTGTTCCCATTCTACCAACGAATTTTCTAATCCGGCATCAAAACTACCACAACTTTTCGTTAGTTTACTTGCATCCGATTTCTTTTGAGGATTGGTGAGTTGCTCAAAAATAGCTACATCGAATGCTCGAGCATTGCGGATAACTTGCAGTGCATTCCTATCCTCATCGGTATAGTCATTAAAATCCGTATAGTGATTCAGCGGATTGTTATTCAGCACAAATCGGTCTTTCAAATTAAATGGAGCCACCATCAGTACAGCATCCGTCTTATAGTCCCAAATGTTATTATTTTGGTCTACATAGATAACATGCGCATTAGGCATTGCTTGAAACACATAACCAAATATATGCGACCACGATTTAGTGCCGGAGGATATGTTTACAAACACCTCATCTTCTGCATATTGCTCTGCCAAAGAATTCGCCAACCGATGTGTTTCAACGGGGTCTATTGGAGATAGTTTGTGTGTGCCGATTGGCAATGGTGGAGGAAGCAGTTGCCGAATGATAGATACTTGGTTGCGGCTCTCCGGGGAAACAATCAGTTCCACCCGATTAGGTCGTGTGCCTATTATGCCGAGATATACGGGAGTCGGCTGTCCTCCCACTAATGCTATATAAATTTTCGCCATATACTTATTCCTTCGTAAAAGTCAGTTTCACAAATCCCATCAGTGAGAAAGGTCGCGAGCCACTGACAGCCAGTTTCCGTGATTTCGGCAACTCTCCTTCATACTTCTTTCCACGCCCAAGTGTATGCCCATTTGCCCCAGTATAATCATCAAACTGCCAATCGCCGGTAATAGAGTGAAAACCGGAGCCCACTGACATCTTGAGCACACACGAGTTGGCTTTTTTTTCTGTTAATTCTACACATTCATTATAAACACTCGTAATAGCGGCATCAATTTCTTCATACTTCTCCATAGAGGAGTATTTACTAAAAAAAGCGATTTCTCTATCTAAATAATCTAATGTATGATTATTCACCATATCACACAATTCACTGATCGGCGAATGCATAATTCGGTTTTTCCCATCTCGGTGCGGCTGCTCCATTATTCTATCAAACAGCGTGTCGGCAAACATAATACTTCCCTCTGCCGTAGCCTTTGGCGGCAAGCATTCGTATATCGTATTAAAGCCCATCGGCTCAAATTTCGAGTCTGTGTGATCCCATTTATGTTTCCAACCTCCTTCCCAGCCATGCCCTTTGCTTTGAAGATTGAATATCTTGGTATTTACCAAGCAGGTCTTCTCAAATTCAAAATCTCCCACTCGCACAAAGCGCATAAAATCGTTCCCGTCCTTCATTGAGCCAAAGACTTTGTCATTTTCCGTATCATCCTTTCCTCGCAAATCCGCAAACAGCACCGAGCGGAGTGCCCCTTTGAGCGAGCTCCCCGCCAACACAGGATGATTCGTCAGTGAATTACGCAGAAAAGTCTTTATCGGATTCGAATTTCTATCTACCGAGCACGGCAATCGCAATTGAAAATCACTTACTTTGAGCAGTTTGTTGCCTATCAGCAGCTTCACGCCCGCCACATCTCCATTCGCAAAACATTGGGTCAATCTCGGTATATCCACACCGGCTGCCACCATCTTATTCATATCCAAGTGGCACAGCCAAAGTTGCTCGTCCTCATCCGTGCGGGTCAGAAAATCAACCCCATACACCCAATCTTTCTCCGTTCCCTGCCCGATGGACAGCGGCGTCAGCACTTCTGCGGTAACTTTATATTTTGTGTTGATTGCTTTCATCCTTATTCTATTTTGGTCGGTATGCATATTGTTTTGCCGCAACGCCATACAGGGTGACTGACTATTCCTTCGGGTGCTAAATTAACGATAGCACCATCGCCAGTGTGCAGCCCTGCCAGCACGCTCCCTGCCGCCAATGCATAAATGGCATTCTTGCGGTAGGTGTTATAGGGGGCTGTGGTTATCCATCCTCCTCGGCGTACCAACTCGTATGCCGCTTGCCCACCGATTGCGTGTTGCAGTTGTTCTCGGCTCTCGGGAATGTAGGTTGAGAGCGAAAGCGCATACTCGCTCTGTTCCGGCACACTCAGTTCTGTCTGCTCTCGGGTATATTCGAACGCCCCATTCCCCACATTGCGGTCTGTGCCGATTCCTTCTTGTGCAAGCAGTGGCAGTGCCTTCTCTATCAGTTCGGTATTGCCGCTTACCAAGAAGTAGAGCCCCGCCCCGTCTGCAAAATAGAGCCGTTCCATATAGAATGGCTTTGCATCCTCGCCCGAGCGTGACACCTGCACCCGAGCCGACTCCTCCGAATGCACAAAATCAGGCGTTTTCGTATATTCCGTCAGCGGCTTTCCTTGCAGCACCTGTTCCAACTGCGCTTGCGTTAGCCATTGCAGTTTCTTTATCTTTTTCAGGTCGTCTGCCTTTTCGGTAGCAATGCGAGTACCTAAAGGTTTCGGAAAATAGTACGCAATCCGATTTTCTGTGGTGCAATACGGAAACAAACTGCTCAGCACACATCCCAAATCGCCGTTTTCGGGTATGGGTTCGCCTATTTTGGCAAGCGTCGCCGTCAGAGCCGCATAGATGGTGTCCGACGCCACGGATAGCCATGCGCTGGTCGCCTATATGCAGCGGTGCCGTAAAATGCAGACGATATACTGTGAATTGTTGCGTAGCCATTATGCTTGCCAATTATTCTTTTCCGATAGTTCTACTTGCTTGAGTTCACCGAATTGTACTTGACCGTATCCACGCGACCCGCTACCGCCCAAGTAATCGTTTTCAATTAGCCGAACGGCGTCTTTCAGCATCTGCACCTGCTCGTTTTCATTGTCTCCTTCCCATATATTCACCACAAACTCCACAGCAAATTCCGCTCCTGCAGGCACACGCTCAATCTGTCGGGGGTGTTCTGCCATTCCTTTCACACGGTCAATCGTATTCTCATATTTGTTTTCCGTATAGGGCATATCCAATGCCGTACAATTATACAGTTCTTCCGCCGACTCTTCCGTCAGATAGGCATCACGCACTATCAGTTTCGAGGGCTTGTTGTCCTTCGAGAATCCAAATAGTCCGTTCACTTTCTCATCGCCACCCACTTTTGCTGCACCGGCAACTTGCTCCAACAGACAACGCATTTTGCCCTTGAGCGAACTTCCGGGTATATAAGGTTGATTTTTGCGGGTAGCCACCTTTATTACAGGACTGTCAACACCACCGATTTCCACATTATCGCTGCTCCCGCCTATATGCATACCGGTTAGCAGACGAAGGGTTGTATTGATTCGTATTTTCTTGATTAACTTTGCCATAGTAGTCTTCGTTATTGGATTGTTTTACATACCGGTTTCTTCTGCTGCCTTGTGATACGCCACCACTGCCTCAAATAGTTGAATAAAATTCTCGAAACTCTTTTGGTCGGTTACGGCATCTATCAGTGGCGACATCAGTTGATAGAACTCATCTATTTTCGACGCCCCCTTATCACGCCCTACTGCGTAGGCCAATTTCGGTTTTAGCAAGATGAATTGTGTTTCATCGTAGCCCTGCATCTCTTGGCGTTTTACCTCACCAAAGAATCGGCGCAGTTGGTTTGTCGTCAGTTTCCCCTTTGTCGTTCGCATTCTACCGGTTCTTGGGTCTTGTTGTTTTTCGTCCGTACCGAGATAATGCCCGTTTTCTTCTGCCAATTGAACAACTTCGCGTGTTATTTTGTCCGTGATGGCGGTTTTCGGGAATGGTTTTATTCCTGCCATAGTTATGTGTGATTTAATTGATTATACTATTTTTCCTTTTCATCATCCCGCAGCGACAGTTCTGCCCAGCGAGCCGATAGAGCAATCAGCCGCCCATGGTTCGGTGCTGTCGGCACTTCGTTGCGCAGCCGATTGACAAACTGATACACTTCCGGCATTTTTTATAGCGTTCCAGCATGCGTGTCAGGTAATAGACCGACTGCCAAAGATAGTTGAACTTACCCGCTTTATTCTTACGCTCCACCCCATCCTCTTTTTCGGCTCGTTCCGCACGCTCCGCCATTTCCGAGTAGCGAACCATTTGGTGCAAGATTCCCTTAGCGAGTCCGTTGTTTTTTATCTGCGTATAGAATTCCTCCTTCAGGCTGCGTACTTGGTCAAATTCCTTGTCCCAATTCACGCATTGCCCCAAGAAGCAAAATGCATTTTTCATCACCCCATTGCAATTATATGCTTTGGCTTGTTCTTCTGCCTCGCCTGCCATCTCTGCCGCTTTGGCAATCGGAAATTTATCATTCACGATAGCCATTCCACCCGAGATGTGCAGCCCTTCGCCGGCGGTGTGTTTCTCAAACGCCACGCGTATATCTGCTGCAAATTCCAGCACTTTTTCCCATTGCCCCACAACAAACAGGTCGTCGCCGCCTGCGTAGATGATATTGAGGCTATCTCGGTATAGCGGTTGTTGCTGCAGTTGGCGCAGCACACTGTCTTTTCCCTCAAAAAACGACTGCAATCGGTTCGAGAATGCCCGATAGTCTTTCATGTCTCGGAAGCCTTTCTGTATCCGTGCGCCCATTCCGTCCACATCCATACGCAGCACGCCAAGATACGAGCCGTGCGCATATTGTGCAAAGGTCTTAAAGTGCTCCATGTTTCGCAATTCCCGTCCCCGTTCTATTTGTTTTTGTACCGAGGGCAACACCCATATTGCCCCATCCTCATCGCTGTCTATTTTCACGCAGTCCGCAGCCTCTATTCCCGTCACGGCACACACCTGTACATGGCCGCCTACGGGCAGTACAGAAAACATTCGGTCGTATTCGGTTTCCAACAGATGCGCAAATTTGCGATTTTTCAGGTGCGAGAATTGGCTATTGATTCGTTGCCAGAGCAGTCCAATCGGTCCCCGCTTGCCTTCTATTTGCACTTCCGATTCGGTTGTGTCCGTAAAGGCAAACGATATATAGGCTATCGCCAATCCCAATTGTCCTTTATGTTCCTGCCATAGGTCTTTCTCGGCTTGCTCGGCATATTGGTCTATAGCGTGGCGGATAGCGGGCGTATCTTCTGTGAATAGATAGAACTTGCCTCCCGAGCAATACACCTGTTCTGCCCGCGCGCCTTGCTGTACGGCAGGCAGTGCTAATATATCTTTGCACAGCCGAGCCGTGTAGTCTACCAAATAGGCACTGCGTCCTTTGAGCGACACCGCCGCATCCGTTGAGGTTATATTGTATAAGAATTTCTGTATTCCACTCAAATCTCCGCCCACGAACAATAATGTATCCATACTATTCCGTCTTTTCTTTTTGTTCTATTCGTTTTCTTTCCTCATCTCTTGCCCCATGTATCATCCCAAACCCATGGCTGACTCCTTTTCCGAGTCCCACATAGTCAGGCATGTACACATTGGTTCGGAAGGTCACATCCACGCCTTGCATTTTCACGCCTTTGAATCGATAGAGTCGTGGTTCCGACAGCGTGCGAATGGAGCAACGGATTGGTTTCTCTATATGCACTCCTAGCCCGGTGCACATCGATAGCATATTGCCCGTCAGTATGTGTTCCAACATCGTTGCCCGTTCCGCCAAGCCTGTCAACTGCTGATAGGCGGCGTAGTTCTCGCTGTTGAAGGGCAGCCATTTCCGTATCGTGTAGGTAAATTCCGTGTCCCATACTTGCAGCAACCATTGTCCGGCTGCCATGCGTTCCACTTTGTATGCCTCTTCTCGGTTGCCGATGCGGAAATCCAAGTTTCCGGCCTCGAAGAACTTCGATATCTCTTCCGTTCCTTCGCCGAGGCAGAGAATCGCCGCTTTGCCGCCGATGCGTTTGTATTGAATCAGCGGATAGCGATAGCGCAGCGAGTCGCCTTCGTGGTTGTGGAATAGCACCAGTTGCGGTGGCACTTTCGATGCCACTGCGCCACGAAATAGCGGCAGTTCCGAAAGCGCCAATTCGTTCTCAAAGCAAATCAATAATGTGGGAATATGGTCTAACAAGGTATAAGGGTATTAGTTGTTTCTTTGTAGCAGAACAGTAAGTTCACATAGAAGACTTACGCTCACATTAGAGGTCTTAAATTCACATTAGAAGTGCGACAAATCGGATTTTCAGGTTAACGCTTGCAAAGTTACAACATTATTATCTATTCACCAATACCCCCCTAATTTTCATCACTTTTAATTATTTATCAAGTACTATAAATCGTATATTTTGACTACTACACCTATATTTTTCTTTTTCTCCCTCTTTTTCTCATTTTTCTTTTACTTTACCATCCCACTACCATCTCCCCTGCAACCAACATATCACTATATGTAATTCTTA
>CAVKVE010000109.1:0-2739 GCA_963659655.1 Bacteroidaceae bacterium
CTCTATCGCACTATTTTTTGACCATATAGCGGAGGGTCTCGCTGAGAGTGGGACTCTTGACTTGCACCTGGTAGCAGCCTGCAACATACGCACCCTGCAGCAAATAGATGCCGGATCCGGAAGAGGTATAGTCGGCAATGAGCTGCCCCGTGGAACTATACACACGGATGTGGCTCTCCTCTGACGGGTTTAGTCCGACTAACTGCATCTCCTCGCCCGCAAAAATATGGTTCGGGATGAGCATGACTTGGTGCTTTTGCCCATCGAGCGCATAGCTGACAAGGGTGGAACGCATTAGCCCATCGCAGAGCATCCCCTGCGCATCGGACACATCGGCTACGGCATAATAGGCACCTGCGCCCTGTCGGCTCTGCTCAATGCTCAAGTAGTAGCCGCTGCCTACGCATTGGTCGTCCTGCGGGAAAGCGTTGTGCATATCGTCGGGCGCACCTACAACACGATACCATGTGACGGCCGATGGGGCAACATAGTAGCCCATCTCATTGATTGCCTGCACATTGAGCATAAGCAACCAATCGTGCAGCGCAAGCACGGGCCAGTTGGCATACTCCTCGCAGTTGGCGGCAAAAAAGGCGATGTGGGTGGCGTCCTCGTTGGCCTGTAGGGTGCGAACGGAATCGGTGTTGTGGTCGTTCCACTCGACAAAATGGTAATCTTCGTAAGGCGTTGCTTTCAGCTCGTACCAGTTGCCACACTCTATGCGCCGACTGAGCGGAGCACTCTCCGCAAAGAGAATGCTCGCACTCAGCAGACACAAGAAGAAAGAGAGTAGCCTTTTCATATTCGATTATTCTACCGCCTTGATGCTGACGGAACCTTGTGCATCGTTGTCGGACTGCACGGTGATGGTATATTGTATCTTGCGGAAAGTAGCCGTGTAGGTGGCGTTGCCCGTGACGGTAACCGTACGAGTGGCGTTGGTGTCGCCATCGCTCCACTGCACGAACTCGTAGCAAGCATCGGCAACGGCAGTAAGGGTCACGCTCTTGCCATAGAGGTAGGTGCCGTCACCCGTAGTGGTACCATGCTCGCCGGATGTGGTGAGAGTGTAGGAATTGGTCGTGCCGTTGTATTGCGCCGTATAGGTAGCTTCGCCCGTGACGGAAGAGATGGTCTTGTCCCAACCGGAGAAGGTGTAGGTGTTTTCCGCATCAGCAGGGCGAGTAGGCGTGCCGGCGTAGGAAGGCAGCGTGCCGTATTCCCATTCCTTCGACTCGAGAATGGTGCCATCCCAGTTCTTGAAAGTGATGGTGTATTGGTTGGTAATCGCATCGAACTGCGCCGTATAGGTGGCATCGGCGGTGGCAGTGTATTCGACATTCGGACTCCAGCCGCTGAACTTGTAGGTGTATTGCGCCGTGGTGGGCTTGGTAGGAATGGTGCCCTTGTAGCTGACGGCATCACCGTGATTGACGGTATCCTTCTGCAACTCGGAGTCGTCGTAGTTTCGGAAAATGATAATGTATTGGTTGATAGCGAAATAGGCGGTGTAGGTAGCGTCCTCCGTCGGGCTGATAGTACGAGGGTTGTCGGTGTTGAGGTCGTTCCAACGCACGAAGTGGTAGCCCGTAGCAGGCGTGGCGGTCATGGTGGCGGAGCTGCCGCAATCGACCACTAATTGGTCGGCGTGGGCGGTGGCAAAAATGCATAACGCCATAAGCAGGAGTGAGAAATTCTTTTTCATTATTGTGAGTGTTTAGTTATTCGATGGTGATAGTGATTGACCCGTGCGCCTCGTCATCGGGCGTGGCGGTGAGGGTGTATTGTTGCCGCGAGAACTCGGCGGTGTAGGTGGCGTCAGCGGTGACCTCCACCGTGCGAGGATTGTCGGTGTTGCCGTCAGACCAGCGGCGGAACATGCCACAGTCGTCGGCTGTGGCATACAGCGTGATATGCTTGCCTTCGGTCACTTGCAGGGTCTTGGGCACAGCGCAGCGGTCGCTCTGGATCGTGATGGTGTGCGTGGGCAGCGGGGTGGTGCTGCTGTCGCCCGATGCGGGATCCGCCTTGAAAATCGCTCGGTAGGTGGCGTCTGCAGATACGGTGACAAGGCGGGGATTGGAGATGTTGCCATCCTCCCAACGGCTGAAGAGATAGCCGCTCTTTGGGGTAGCCACGAGGGTGACAGCGCAGCCCTGCGCGGCTTGTAGCGTAGTGGGCGTGTCGCACGAGTCGGCGTAGAGCGTCAACCGATAGAGTTCCTTCGGCGTTGCTTCGGCAAACAAGGGCGTAAGCGTGGTGTCGGAGGAGAGCGTCAGCGTATAGGGATTCGCCGTTGCGCCATCGCTCCAACCGAGAAAAGTGGCACCCGACTGCGGCTCGGCCACGAGGGTAATGGGCATGCTCGGCGTTGCCTCCAGCACTTGCTGACGGGTGCAGTCCTGCGTGCGGATGGTGACACGATAGGTGTCCGCCGAGAGCGGAACGGACACCATGAGCCAACAGCATAGCGCAACAACGGAACGAGAAAAATGGATTCGAGACATAGCCTTACTCCACTACGATGGAACAGTCTTGGTTGATATACACCGTGTAGCTCGAGCGCTCGAACTGCGCCACATACATGGCGTCAGCCGTGACGGACACGGTGCGGGGATTGTCGGTGACACCATCGCTCCATTGGGTGAAGGTATAGTGGTCCTTAGGCGTGGCGGTCAGTTGTATTTGGGCACCATTGGGGTACTCGCCTGTGCCTGTGACGGTGCCCTGCGACTCTTG
>CAVKVE010000109.1:3640-7493 GCA_963659655.1 Bacteroidaceae bacterium
CCGGAGAGAGTTAGGTTTTTGATGGTTGAGTTCTTGATATAGGAAAACAATGTAGTACTTGAAGCATTTTGTATTTCATGATTGCCTCCATCGTAAACGCCGGAGAAAGGATAGGTGGAGGAGCCTACTGGACAGGATTTGGAATTCAAATCTATATCTTGTGTTTGCAGAAAAAACACACCCGTGTAGGTGTTGCCGGCGGCTACTTGCA
This sequence comes from Bacteroidaceae bacterium, assembly GCA_963659655.1. Classification (GTDB taxonomy): domain Bacteria; phylum Bacteroidota; class Bacteroidia; order Bacteroidales; family Paludibacteraceae; genus Colicola. The sequence goes on from CAVKVE010000109.1 coordinate 3,852, forward strand.
CTTTGAGATACGCCCATTGGGCAGCGGTTTCTATCAGGTATGGGTCAGATTCCGTGCCTGTGCCTTTTGTCCATGACTCTGCGGAGGTGCCGTCCCATACATCGGCGGCGTAAAATGTTGTGCAATAGAGCACTAACATAACAATAAGAAATATGTTGCGTTTCATAATCATTATTTGTGTTTTTGTGCGTTGATTTTCTTGTTTGCTTTAATTGTCTCTGCTATTGTGTGTGCACCATCCGTCATTGCTTTAATGGTGAATTCTCCAATATGGTCTTTAAGGATACCTGTACAAAATGCAGTGGCAACTTCACTTAAACATTCCGTTGTGGTCTTAGGAAATTCGGTAACGACATCTTGTAATGATTTCTTTATCAGTTGTATTAATTCATCTATTTGCTCCTTATCATATAATTGAGTCAATAAGAAAATAAAATCATCAATGTGAATAGAAACGATATTTGAGTTGAAAGAAGTGTCAAAGAATCGACCCTCTTGGGAAAGAATGTCTGAAATATACTGCCGTAGTAATTTGTCGGTGACAATAAATTGCACTTTGTGACCATCTGCCTTGTACTGAACTTTTTTCAGAACATCATTTAAGATGCGTTGCTTGAAAAAATCGCTTGCATTATTCCCGTTAGCTCCATTTTGGGACTTCGGTATACCGTATTTTAGCATTGCTTCGTATCGAAGCTTTTTGACTTTGCTTTCGGGTATACGCAAAGCGATGGCTATTTGATAGTCTGTTGCTGTTTTGAAATGGAAACCTTCTATCCTATTTTGTAATAGTAGATAGAATATCCATGCTTCAAAATCGCTTTTATTCAGACACCCCCAACCTCGTTGTAAGTAGTCTGTGATAAATTGTTCCATAACTATTTGGTGTTGTTCACTACTATGCACATACAAAAAGCGTAGACCTCAAGTTGCTTATTTGCAATCAGAGGCCTTCGCATTGCCTTACACTTCAATAAACAACAGGAAACCTACGCTGATATGACGATACACTACGCCTTAGAACAAGGCATAGCGTGACAAACGTCACACCCATAGGCATCTACTGCTACTTTGTACTTGAAGTGTATAGAAAGTTGCGAAGTTTCTGATTACAAGCCACAAAGCGTCAATAAACGCTATTCAATATGTCTAATCTACCCGGAAACATGGACATATTCCCCTCCCGCGTAGATTCGGTGCAAAATTACTATAAAAATTCTATCTGTACAAGGGCGGACACGGTTTATATGTTAAAATGGGGGCGAATGAATACGGATTTCGGGGGAGATATGTTTAAGAACATACAAAGAATGATAGCAAAACGCCCCGGAATTGGTGGAATTCCGAGGCGCTAATTAGAGAGTTGGTTCGGGAGTGGTTCGGGAAAAGGAATCATTTCTGACCACAACAACTCTGTGTATTTCTTATTCGATACCTATCTCTTGTTTGAGCTATTTTTGTGTTTCGCTTCTTGTTTGAGAAGTTCGTTGTGTTTGCTTATCCGAGTAACTCTTTGGGCAGGATGGGCATGGGGCCGTGCTGGGTGCAGACATACGCCGAGACGGCTACGGCTTTTTCGTGCGCCTCCGGAATAGACTTGCCCTGCAGCAGTTGGGCAATAAATGCGCCCGAGAAACTGTCGCCCGCGCCGACCGTGTCCGCCACCTCGACCTTGGGCGTGTCGTGGTGGCTCACGCTGTCCGCCGTGATGACATACGAGCCGCAGGTGCCGCAGGTAAGTACCACCATATCAATATGATAGTTGTCTATCAGCGCACGGCAGACCTCAACGGTTTTTGTCTCGTCGCTCGCAATCAGGCTGTCGGGGAAGACCTCCGTATGGAGCAGCATCGGCGCCACAATATCGAGTTCCTCGTCGTTGATTTTCAGCACTGTACAGCGGTGGAGCGAGTTCTCTATCACCTCACGGGTGTACCACTGTTGGCGCAGGTTGATATCGAACACACGGATGGCGTCGGCAGGCATGGCGTCCAAAAGGGCATTGATGGTGCGGCGGCTGACCTCCGAGCGTTGCGCCAACGAGCCAAAGCAGACGGCTTTGGCGTGGCGGGCTATGGCAAGGCTCTCTTCGGTCAGGGGGATGTTGTCCCACGCAACGCCCAGACAGATGTCATAGTTCGGGACTCCTTCGGGACTGAGCGTTACTTGCACCGTGCCGGTGGGGTACGGAACCTTAGGCAGATTGTAGCACAAACCGACCTTATCGAAAGTGTCCGTTACCTCACGCCCCAAAGCATCGTCGCCGATGGCGGAGATAACACACGAGTCGAATCCGAATTGCGAAGCGTGGAAAGCGAAGTTGGCAGTCGCTCCGCCTAACTTGCGACCTGTGGGCAGACAGTCGAACAAGACCTCGCCCAGACCTATTACATAGTTTTTCTGCATAGAAGTTTCCTTATTTATTTCGTTGAATCTTGAGGGTTAGGCAGGCGAGATAGATAGCACCGACAGCCATAACAAGAACTGCGCCAAGCGTGCCGATAGCGTCGCTCGCCAGTCCCATAAAGAACGGGAAGACCGTGCCGCCGAAAAGTCCCATAATCATCAAGCCCGACACCTCGTTCTGATGCTCCGGCTCGTGTGCCAACGCTTGCGCAAAGATGATGGAGAACACATTGGAGTTACCAAAACCGACCAGCGCAATGCCCACATAGAGCAGCCACTGTATGCTCGCTACCGACAGGATGACCATCGACGCCACAATCATAGCCACGCTGATGGCAAAGAAGGCGCGCTCCGAGAGGTAACGCAGGATGACCGAGCCGCTCAAGCAACCGAGCGTACGGAAAAGGAAGTAGAGCGAGGTGGCAAAAGCAGCCGCATCCAACGACATACCGAGCCGCTCCATGAGAATCTTCGGGGCGGTGGTATTGGTGCCGACATCGATACCTACATGGCACATAATGCCGAGGAAGCAGAGCAGCACGAACGGCTTGCCGAGCAGGCGGAAACAATCGAGTATGTTGCTGCCCTTAGCGACCGGCTCCTCATCGATATGCGTGAAACCCAACGCCAAGATAGCCAGCACGCCGACCACGCCATAGATGGGGAACAGTACGCGCCAACCGAGTGTGCCGGAGGGGATGACTTGCGTAGCCCCCCACATGGCAATATACGGCGCCGAGAACGAGGCAATGGCCTTGACGAACTGACCGAAAGTCATGGTCGCCGAGAGGTTGTTGCGCACGATGTTCGACACCAACGGGTTGAGCGAGGTCTGCATCAGCGCATTGCCGATACCGAGCAGCGAGAACGCTACGAGCATGAGCGGGTAGTTGTCGCCAAAGATAGGCAGGATGAGCGAAACGACCGTCACCACGATAGAGAGCAGCACGGTGTTTTTGCGCCCAATCTTATTCATCAGCATGCCCGTAGGCACGGAGAATATCAAAAACCAGAAGAATACGAGCGAGGGCATGATGTTCGCCTCGCTGTCCGTCAGGCTGAGGTCTTGCTGTACATAGTTACTTGCAATGCCGACCAAATCGACAAAGCCCATCGTAAAGAAGCATAGCATCACTGCGGCTAATGCTCCGAAAGAAGTCCGTTTATTAGTTGTCATGGTTAGTTAATTTATGCGAATGAAAGAGGGGTGGTGGGTATCTGCGGTCTATCTCGGAC
>CAVKVE010000110.1:0-4674 GCA_963659655.1 Bacteroidaceae bacterium
TTATTCTGCCGTTTCTGCTTCGTGGACGAGCAGGTTCTTTACCTCCCAAGTAGAGCAGGTAGCACCTGTGGCGGTCTTGTAGCGGAAGGCGAGCACAATCTCCTGTCCGGCGTACTTGCTCAAGTCCAAATCGCCCGTGTTGACGAACGACCAACTATTGCTCTCGGGGTAGTAGTCATCACCCTCGTTGTAGGTAAGCGTCTCCCAAGTGCAGGTCGTTACGTCGCCGGCGTAGTCGGTCGAGACAAGCACTGCGCACTGCTCCTGACGCTCCTTGAGGTCGGTCGGACCATAGTTGATGGCTTGGTCGAAGTTCAGTGCAGGACGGGTGGCTTTCATGACAGAGATAGTCGGCGTAACGAGCCACGACTCTACGGCGTGCGAGGTGCTCGAAGCATAGCCCGATGCCTTCATACCATACGAAGCCGCATACGACCACACATAGGTCATACCATCAAGTTCCACATTTTGGATAGTGAGTTTGCCTTGCCCCTCACCCATAATAGCCTGCTTGTAGTAGATAGTCGAACCCCATACATCGCTCAACGAGAATGTGGTGGTCTCGGTCGTAATGCCCAAGTTCTCGACAAACTCTACGCCGTTGTAGGTATACTCGACAGCCGTATAGCCGCTCTTGGCGTTGTATACTACGGCGTACTTGGCGTCTGCCTGTGCATACGGATAGGTGTTCTTGAGGTAGGTCTCAATAACCTCCGTGCTGCTGATATACTTGGCACCCACTGCGGTGTATACCTCTTCGGGCAATACGCTCAGCGTAACGGACGACTGCTTGTAGGCGTTCCAACTCGTGTTGTTGTACTGATAGAGTACGCTCACTTTGCCGTCAGCCTGTGCTTGTGCCTTACGAGGAGCAGCCGATGTTGTTTTGGCGGGACGGAGTTCCTTTACAAAACAGCCGGTATTTAACTCGTAAGTAGTGTTATACACAGTCATCAAACCGGTAGCAATCACAGTATCGCCAATATGGTACTCACGCCCTTTTTTGTCAATACAAGTTGCTGTTTTCTCATCGGTAAAATCGTATGTGTCAAACGAGTCCTTGTCGATAGTGTAGAGGTTGTAGAACTCTACTTCTTGGGTACCATCTGTCACATAGAACGATACGCTCTTGTAGGTATCAAATTTGCTCGATTTCTTCACCCAACGAGAGATTACACCCCCGATAATGCAAGAGTCGCTCTTGGTTAGTTCGCCGGCATCGTACTTGCTGATAGCCTCCGATGGTGTGAGCCAATAGGGCTTTTCTCCTTCTTCCTCGTCATCGCTGCCGCCGGTGGAAGGCTCATAGTTCTTGTAGTCATACACCACGGCGAGAATCGCACCCGAGTCTTTGCCTGCAGGCAGTACGCTTGCAAGTTTGCCTACCGTAGCAGGAGTCAGGTACTCAATGCCCTCTTTCTCCCAGATAGCAGCGTAGTCCTCGGTGGTAAGCGTGTATTTCTCCGTCTTGCTCAGTTCGGAGATATAAGCAGGCTGACCCTCGTAGATATTGTAGGTAATGTTCATCAGCGAACCGCTCGAGAGTTGCGGATACTTGCTTTGGATGAATGCCGGTACATAGTCCGCTGCCGCTGCGTTCTCGTTGAATGCCTGCTCCACATCGATACGCACGAAGGCATTGTAGGGAGTCGAGTCCTCCGGTGTGCAGGCAGCCAATGCTTTCTCGATATTGGCGTCCAGCGTGACAATGGTCTTATAGTCCGTCTTGGTCAGCGTATAATCTATTGTACGCGTGTCGGTTATCTTATAGTCGTTGTGTATCTGTTTCTCGTCGAAGAAGTTCTCGCACGATGTGCATACCACAGCCGCAAGCGATACACCGAGAATATATTTCAAGTTTTTCATATTGTTTTATTCGTTTGGATATGTGGGTTAGAAATTGAGTTTCAGACGGATATTCCATTGACGACCCTTGTTGTAGAAGAAGTAGATGTTGTCGATGGTGTTCTCCGAAGTACCTGCCGTGGCGGTGTTGGCGCTCCATGCTTTCTCAATATAGTACTGGTTCAGCACATTGGTCACATTGCCCGAGAGGGTTGCGCGTACGGCACCAATCTCGAAACTGTAACTTGCACGCAGGTCGAGTGCGCCGCCTACAGGGCACTTATACGGCTCTACAATGTTCATGGTCTTGCCCAACGACAGGTTCGAGCCGGAGAAAGAATAGTACGAGTAGTTGCGTGCGTAGAGCGTATATTCGCCACCGATACGGAAGCCCTTGAACGGCTTGAAGGTAACGCCCAAGTTAGCGGTGGTCTGTGCCTGACCACCCACATGGATGCCCTTCATGTTGATAACGGCGTTGGCGTGATTCTCTGCGTACGGCTCGGTGATAGAACCGTCCTCTGCCAAGGCGTTGCCCTGCTCATCGTAAGCATACCCCTTAACGCTGTCGCTGTCCCACTTCCAATTACCAAGCGAGAGCATGGCGTTCAACTCTAACCATTTGGTCGGGCGAGCCTTGATTTCTGCCTCGATACCCATGTGGCGTGCGTTCACACCCGTCATGTTCATATAGAAAGTAGTCTGGTCCGGGTCGCTCAAGTTGCCGCTCTTGGTCATACTTTTGTCCATCCACTCGGTGAAGTAGCCGTTCACATTGAGGGCTACATATTGGTTCTGGAAGCCGTAGCCTACCTCTACCGAAGCAATCTTCTCGTTCTTGGCGTCACGGTTGATAGCATGCGAAGTGTTGTACGAAGCGTAGGCAGCACTGAACTTCGGCGCACGGCTGATAAAACCGGCATTCACAAAGATGTTGTTGTACTTCAAGAACTTGTAGTTGACACCGCCCTTGATGGTTCCGCCGGCAAAACCGATGGTCTCCGAGCGTTGGTGCTCCTCATCGTAGTAGAAGCGGTCTACACGCCAATAGTGGTTGTAAGAGAACGAACCATTGACAAATGCCGAGAGGTTGTTGCGGCTGTACTCCAACGATGCAAAGGCTCCCTCCTGCATCACATGACCCGTGTAGTCACGATAGACGATGTCGCCTACACCGAGTTTCTCATACACCCAGTTCTCATCGTTGCGGTTCTTGTTGTTGGTAGCCAACACCGACGACGAACGGGTCTTGTCCATAAAGTATGCACCATCCAACAGGTCGGAGATGACAGCTGTGTGGATACCCTCGTAGTAGCGCAGATCCACACCGGCGGTCAGGTCGAGGCAATCCAAGAACTTCTTGTTGTAGGTAGAAACCAAACCATACCAGTTGTGGTTGTTGCGGTTCTCGGCAATAACGAGTTCCGAACCATACTCGCTGGCTGCGTTCAGAGTCTGTACGGCTCCGTAGTCGAAAGTACCGTCCTCGCGGCGGAAAGTAGTCGAGAGAATACCATTCACTGCGCCCTTGGTCAAGTCGGAGTAACTATACTGCGACATCGTACCCGGCTCAGCGGTGTAGCCGAAACCACGACCGATAGATACATACGCCGTAGTAGAGAGCGACGAGGTGTTGTCTATTTGCCAAATATGGTTCAGACTGATTTGTGGCTTGTGATATTGATTGTATGCTGCCGATTTCTGGTTGCCGTAGTTGTCATAACCATAGTTCGGGTTGTAGCGGCGATAGTCCATGCCGTCGTGCATATAGCGTTTTACCTTGTTCCACTCGGCGAGTGTCAGCGCACCGCTCGAACCCGAAGGACGCTGATAGTGTCCCTGCGGAGCACCAAAGCCCGTGAGGCTCAACTGGTGGTTCTCGTTGATACGCTTCGAGATATTAGCGAAATAGCTGTAGCCCGAGAAGTTGGTTCCTTGGATGTAACCGTCGCCCCAAGTCTTGGTTCCCATCACGGTGATAGCCCATCCGCTCTTCATCAGACCCGTCGATACCGAGAAGCCGACCTTGTTGTAGCCGTCGTTACCCATAGCGTAACTGATGGTTCCGCCCTTCTTGGCATCAATACCTTTGGTCACGATATTGATCGTACCACCGACCGAAGGAGAAGACAGTTTGCTGGCACCCATACCACGCTGGGTCTGCATCACAGAGGTAACATCGGCAAGACCCTGCCAGTTCGACCAATAGACGGTACCGCCCTCCATATCGTTCATAGGCACACCGTTAACCATGGTTGCCACATTGGTGTTGTCGAAGCCACGCATCCAAATCTCTGCGTCGCCCCAACCACCACCTTGACCATTGGCGTGTACACCCGGCGTGTTCTTCAGCACTTCGGGGAACTCACCGCTGCCCAAACGCTCCTCGATGTCGAGGGCAGTCACTTGGCTGACAGCCACAGGGGTCTTTTGTTGTTGTGCAATCTGTCCGGTGATAGTGACGTCTTCCAGTGTAACAGTCTCGGCATTCATCTTGATAAGCCCCAAGTTGGAACTTTTCTTTGTAGCCACTTCCAAATTGGCATAGCCTACATACGACAGATTGAGGGTTGCCCCCGGTTTTACTTCGAGTTTGAAGTTTCCGTCAATGTCCGTGACGACACCATTGGTGGTTCCTGACTCAACGACCGAAACACCGATGAGGACTTCGCCCGTCTCAGCGTCCTGTACGCTACCGGTTACCTTTTGCGTCTGTGCCATAAGCACTGCGCTTGCCCCAAAGCAGAGGATAAGGGATAACAGTTTTTTCATTTGTTGTTGATTATGTTAGTTATATGAGTTGCTCTTGCTGCAATCATGGAATTACGA
>CAVKVE010000110.1:5382-7339 GCA_963659655.1 Bacteroidaceae bacterium
CATTCAGGTCTTGAAAATGCCAATTGAAACTGGTGGGGTAGATGGTGTCGCTCTTAATCTCGTCGGGCCAGTTGGCAACATACACCATACCGTGCTTGCCCAATACTTTTTCCACTTGCTTGCGTGCGCGACAATTCATATTGTCGTAGGCCACTTGGGCGATAATGCGGTGCCCCTCTTGCCCCCATGCCAACAAGTGCTGAACGGGGCAGGCAACAAAAAATGTAAGGAGAAGAAGAGAGAAATTACGCTTCATAGAAGTTTTGATTTCGGCTCCGAATAGTCCAAATTGGAAGTGCGGAAGTTCCCGATTTCGAGTGCAAAGGTACGCCTTTTTTCTGACCCCCGCAAACTTTGTTGTTCTTTTTCATAGTTTTTTCATATTTTTGGGCATCCTTTGCGGCATACTTTTTGCTTTTTTATCTCAATGAGCGCTATGGCTTTTCGAGTGCTCGGTCAGGGGGGAGCATATACGCAGAAGACATATCGTATATCTCTCCGCCGGAGTGTATATATCGAGCAAATTTCAAACAAAAAACATATACAGTTATGAAAAACAATCTTTTTGCTGCTTGCGTTGTGGCCGTTGGGTTGGCGTTGGCAGGTTTATTTATCTTTCTCGGTTTCCATTCGTATGCCGCTAAGGATAGAGCCGTAGTCGTTAAGGGTCTTTCTACCCGTGATGTACAGGCTGATTATGTGGTTTGGCCGTTGAACTACAACATCCAAACCAACGATTTGACAACCGCTCACGACAACATCAATGCCATCACGGAGACTATCAAGCAATTCTTGCTCTCCAAGGGCTTTGTGGAGGCTGACTTGCGTCGTGGCAATACCACCATCGAGGACAATTGGGCAAACTATTATGGTTCGCGTCTTCCGGAGAACCACTACACGGTTTCCACTACGCTGGTTGTCAGCACAAAAGATGTAGAGCGTGTCATCAGCTGTCAGGGAAGCCCCAGTGAGCTGATGAGCAAGGGAATTATTGTTAATTCGCAGGATTGGAATGTGGATTATCAATTCAATGGTCTGACCGACCTCAAACCTTCTATGATTGAGGAAGCTACCAAGAATGCCCGTGCCGTTGCTCAGAAGTTTGCCGATGATGCCGACTGCTCGTTGGGCAGCATCCGCAATGCCAGTCAAGGTCAGTTCTCTGTGGAGAGCGACAGTTTCCAGCCGTGGATTAAGCACATTCGTGTTGTCACCACGATAGGCTACTATCTCGATTAGGCTCAATCCGCACGCTATGCCCATCGTACAGTATGCGTCGGGCACCTTGCAGAGCCTCCTGTAGTTTAGCATTGTCATCTACAAGATAGATGCGCAGCGCCGTAGAAGACGGGTACTTACCAAAGTACTCGTCTTTTGTTAGGTACCAATCTATGTGGTCTATATCGAAATGTAGCCCTGCTTGTCGCTGAAATTGCAGAATGGCTCGTATCTGTTTGGGCACTATTTTGATGCCCTGCTTGCCGTCTTGAAAAGTTACGACTCCCACAATGCGTATTTTGGCCGTGCCAACGGCTTGTGCTTGTTGTTCAGCCGTCAGCCGATGAGATATGGATATATGTCGGTTGCCTGCTTGATTGATTCGCTCCATCTCTCGACGGAACAGCTGCCCGTGTGTGGAAGTGTCCTGCCACTGATGATAGGCAATGTAGTAGTGTATCATTTCGTGCAGAATGGTATCTTCTATCACGGTTTCGGGCAGGTCAATACGCGTGTTGATGCGCAGCACAAAATCGGTGTTTTCGTATTCCGCTTTGCCTCTGATTACGCCCAAGAGGTTATTCTTTTTGCGGACACGCTTATAGCATACTTTTCCTAAGAATCCTTTGGCGTTGCTCAGCCGTATGGGAATAGGGGGTAGCTCGCCTCCGAAATAGAGCCGATTGTATTCTTCAAATCGCTGTTGTATGTATGCTGTATTGGCTATCATTTGAACTTT
>CAVKVE010000111.1:0-7150 GCA_963659655.1 Bacteroidaceae bacterium
GAGGATGCCGGCGAGAACTGCACGGCGCAATACTATCTCAACCAATTCACGCCCGTCTATTACCAAGGCAAGAATTTCACCGCCTCCATTGCTTTCTCGTTTGGATTCTAATCTCTAATGTGTAATTTTTAATGTTTAATTTCTTGGTGAGGCGTTCCTTATACCTTATCTTATTTTCGCTCTTTGCGGTAACCGCTCTTGGGCAGAACCTATCGGGTGTGGTGCAAGACACTGAGCATCAGCCTATTGCGTATGCTACGGTGAGTCTTCTCTCGCAGGACAGCACGCTGCTTACGGGTACGATTACCGATGATACGGGTGCTTTCTCGCTCTCTACGCCGAGCGGAAAACACCTGCTGCAGGTGAGTTTTGTCGGCTACCAAACCATTTGCCAACCCGTTGAGGCGGGCAGCAAACAGCTTGTCCTGACTCTGCACGAAGAGAGTGCACAATTAGGCGAGGTGGAAGTCAGCGGCAAGCGTCCGTTGGTGGAGCGTCAATTCGACAAGTTGGTACTTAATGTCAGCAACTCGCCTTTTGCGGCGGGCAGCAATGGCAAGGATATTCTAAAGAAAGCTCCGGGCGTGAATGTGGATAAGGACGGCAATGTGACGGTAAACGGCAAATCGGTGGCTGTCTATGTCGATGGACGCCCGTCTTACTTGAGCGGCGAACAACTGAAAGCGATGCTCGAGGGAACGGACGGCAACACGATAGAGAAGATAGAGATTATCTCCAATCCTTCTGCCAAGTACGATGCGGCGGGTGCGGGCGGTATTGTCAATATCAAACTGAAACGGAACATGATGCAGGGGCTGAACGGGTTCTTGAGTGTCGCCTATGGTGGAATGTATTTCGGCGATGTCAAAAAATGGCAGAATATGGATATGTTCTCGCTGAACCTGAATTATCGCACAGAGAAAACTTATACCGCATTCGCTCTCACGCAGTTCTATTCCAATCAGGTGCAGACGGGCGAGCAGCGTAGCACCTATACCGACTCGCTCGGACACAAAACCGAACGCTACGACAGTACCGATTACGACTCCCGCTTCCAATACTATATGGCAAAACTCAGCAACGATTGGTATATCGACAAGAAAAATACGCTGGGTTTCATTGTCCAAGTGCCGCTGATGGTGTATCGCCAATCCACTCCCGATGGCTATGGCTACAGCCGATTGGATAGCATCGAGCAGGAACGCCTGTCGACAGCGTCTGAGCGCAAAACCACATCGCAACAATACATAGCCAACCTCAATTTTACCCATGTCTTCAACGACTCGTTGGATAGGGAACTGACGGTAAACATAGACTATAACCACCAGGGGATGAAGTATCACAATAACCAGCAAACACAAACACTTTATCCCCTTGCCCCCGATTCCGCCGATGCTTTGGGGCTGAACCAGAATATTCGCATACGGACGAATATCTACTCCGCTAAACTCGATTTTCAGACGCGTTTTTGGAATACGGGTATGTTGGAGGCGGGTGCCAAATGGGCATGGACAACCACAGCGAACGCCCAGACTACCGACAGCACGCTCAATCGTGTGGAAATTCCTACGGCACATTCCGATTTCAACTATTCGGAGCATATCGCCGCGCTCTATCTCTCGGTGGCAAAGCAGTTTGGTACGCATTTCAATGCCAAGTTGGGCTTGCGTGGCGAGTTCACCCATTCGGAGGGCGATTGGGTATCGGCGGATACCACCACGGTGCGCAACTATTTCAACCTTTTCCCAACGGCATATTTCGGCTATAGTCCGACGGACGATTGGTCGATGAGTGCGTCCTATACCCGCCGCATTTCTCGCCCGGACTACGAGAGCCTAAATCCTGCCCGCCGCTACTACGATGCGCACCATTATACCGAAGGAACGCCGAACCTACTGCCGGAGTTCTCGCATAATGTAGAACTCAATTTCGCCTACTCGCAGTATGTTTCGCTGACGGGCTATTTCTCGCATACCACGGATATGATTACCTCTCGGACGGAGGTGCTGCCCAATGGTGACGGGCGTTCGTATGCGGACAATTTTGGGGCAGGCACCACGCACGGCGTCAGTCTGTCGCTTACCGAGTTGCCGATAGTGCCTAAGTTCGCTACAAGCGAAGACGGCAAGCGCAGCCTGCAAGGAGCGTGGCTGGCGTTGTCGCTCAACGGCGACTATCGCTACTATATCAACCGTGCGGCGGATAACTCATTTGTCAATCGTTGCCACTTTGGCAGTGTCTATGCCGAATTGACTTCCTATCTGCCGAAAGATTGGACGCTCTCCGTCTTTGGCAATTACGATTCGCCGATGGTGTATGCCTCCGTGCGCTATCTTTCGACGCTTTATACGGGTTGTTCCGTGCGCAAGCAATGGCGAGAAAAGGGGCTGACGCTGACGCTCAATGTCAACGATATGCTCCGTTCGATGAAGACTAATTCCGAGAATCTCGGTTTGCCGGAGGGGAGCAGCAGTTCGGCATCGTTCAACTACCGTTCGCAGAATGTGGTGTTGAGCCTCAATTGGGCATTTGGCAATCAGCAATACATCAAACAGCGCAAAGTGGGTAACTTGGAGGAGTCCTCCCGTTTGAGCAGCGGAAAGTAGGTCCTACAAAAGTATATAGAGTGCCCCCAAAGCATATCGTAAATGTATGTAGACACCATCAATAGGGAAAGATAGGGCTTCTCAATATCTATGTAGAGAACCAGCTTCACGGAGTGAGCGCTGAGGCTGAAGGACCTACGATATTTCCGACCAGTTCTGTGCCTCTATGCGCAATAGGCTCAGCTGATAGCGATATATCTCATTATAGTCTTGCTCCAGTAGCGGGTCTTTGTCTAATAGGTCCTCAGCGGCTTTACGGGCTATCTCAAGTATTTGCCCATCAGTAGACAGTGAGGCTATATGTAGCTCAAATGGCAATCCGGATTGTTGGGTTCCCTCCAAATCTCCGGGGCCTCGCAGTTGCAGATCGGCTTCAGCGATGCGGAATCCATCATTTGTAGCCACCATGATATCCATGCGCTTACGTGTGTCTTGAGTCAGTTCCAAGCGAGTGAGCAGGATACAATAGCTCTGCTCGGCTCCACGCCCCACGCGTCCCCGCAATTGGTGTAGTTGGCTGAGGCCAAATCGCTCCGCATTTTCTATTATCATTACGCTTGCGTTGGGCACATTTACTCCCACCTCAATCACGGTCGTAGCCACAAGTATTTGGGTTTTCCCGCTGACAAACTGCTGCATTTGCAGGTCTTTGTCTTTGGCTTTCATTTGCCCGTGCACCATCGAAATTCGGTATTCCGGAAACACTTCGCATAGTTCGTTGTAGCCGTTTTGTATATCCTGCAAATCCAGTTTTTCATTTTCTTTGATGAGTGGATATACCACATACACTTGTCTGCCTACTTGTATCTGTTGGCGTATGAATTGATAGATAGAGTGCTTGCGTTGTATGGAATAATGCAGGGTCTGCACCGGCTTTCGCCCCGGCGGCAGTTCATCAATGACGCTCACTCGCAGGTCGCCATATACAGTCATTGCCAGTGTACGAGGGATAGGTGTTGCGGTCATCACCAATATGTGCGGTGGGCAACTGTTTTTGGCCCAAAGTTTAGCACGCTGTGCCACACCAAATCGGTGTTGTTCATCAATTACCACAAACCCCAAATTTTTCCATTGTACATTGTCTTCCAACAGGGCATGTGTGCCTATCAGCAAATCAATCTCGCCTGCTTGCAGGGCGGGGTAGAGTACTTCTCGTTGTTTCTTGGTCGTTGAGCCGGTTAGTAAAGCGATACGCATGGGGCGCAACCCTAATTGTTCTAAGCGTTGGTTGAGCGGTGCTACGAATTGGTTAAGTGTCTCATGGTGCTGATTGGCAAGTATCTCCGTTGGAGCCATAAGGCATGTCTGATAACCATTGTCAATGGCCAACAGACAGCACATCAATGCGACTAAGGTCTTTCCGCTCCCGACATCCCCTTGTAGCAACCGATTCATTTGACGCCCCGTTTTTATGTCCTCGTGTATCTCTCGGATCACCCGTTTTTGAGCGTTTGTCAGCTGAAATGGTAAGCATTGATACATAGTATTGAAGCATCTACCGACCATAGGCATCGCAAACCCTCGGTTTTGCTCTCGTTTCTTCATCTGTCGCAAGATTTGCAACTGTATGTAGAACAACTCTTCGAATTTGAGTCGTTCACGAGCTTTCTGCATGCTCTGCGTATCCTTCGGAAAATGGATATTTATCAATGCCTGTGTCAGTCCCATTAGGTGATATTGTTGTGTAATATCGGCTCCTAATGTGTCGGGAATGCCGGCTTTCAGCTCGGGCAGCAGTTCTTGTATGATCGACCGCATTACTTTCGAGTTGAGGCCGCTTTTTTTCATAGCCTCAGTGGTGTTGTAATACGGCTCCAGTCCTTGTGTCATTTCCGGCCGAACCTTCGCCATAGGGGTCAGTTCAGGATGCACAAAGTTATATGTATGATTGAATTGCGAAGGTTTGCCGAATAGCAGATAGGGGACTCCTTTTTCCAACTTGAGATATTGCACGCCCTTGAACCATACTAATTCAATGAGATGTGTCCCATCGCTGAATTGTGCGCTCATTCGTTGTGCTTTGCCGGTGCCGATCGTGTGAAATTCCGTTATCTCGCCCACTATCTGCATATAGGTGTCTTCATCGGCTATCTCTGCTATTTTGTAGAATCGGCTGCGGTCTATATACTTAAATGGGTACTGACGGAGCATATCCAATGCCGTCACCACCCCTAATTCTTTACGAAGAATGTCGGCACGCCTTGTGCCGACATTCTTGCAATACGTTATATCTTTATGGGCTAATTCCACCCAGTATCCTTTCTGAAAAGTGTTTCTGTTGAGTCCGATTATTGCAGGCGGAAGTTTACAGGTACGGTGTATTTCACACGAACGGCCTTACCACGCTGCTTACCCGGATTCCATTTTGGCATCGATTTGATGACGCGTACGGCCTCTTTGTCGAGCGAAGGATCACCACCCGAGCGAACTACCTCTACATCCACAATCGCGCCGTCTTTATTTACCACAAATTGGCATATTACACGACCTTGAATACCATTTTCTTGTGCAATCACAGGATACTTCACATTTTCGCTCAAGTACTTGAACAATGCTTGTTGTCCGCCAGGGAATTCCGGCATGGTTTCTACCACCACGAACACAACGCTTTCTTCTTCCTCTTCCTCAACGGGGGCTTCTACAGGCGCTGCAATCACCACTTCGGTGTTTTTGTCATCCTCTGTATTAATCTCAATAGCCTCAGTCTCTACATCGTCTTCTACCACATTCAGCACTTCCACTTCTTGTGCTGCAGGTGGTGGGGGGGGAGGGGTGTTTTCTTGTTGTGAGGTCTGTTGAATTTCCACTTCTTCCTCAAACAAGAAGTCGGTATCGGTCACCTCATACTTGGTAACTTCCTTCTCAGTCCATTCAAAAGCGACGTAGCAGACGCTCAAAACGAAGACGAAGCCCATCAAAATATAGATGATCTTCTTGTCCTCAAGACTGGCTTTTTGAGACTTTTTAGTTTGCATATTCTTTATTATGTTATTAGATTTCGATGTAAAATGTGCAAGAGGTTCTATAGCATTCCGAAAACGCCTGCAAATTTACGGCTTTTTTCTGAACCTCGCAAATCCTAATAGGTATTTTTTCAGAAAAAGTAGTTGTATTCTTTGTGCCAATCGGATATTTGTTGTACTTTTGCAAAACAGATGAGAATTTTTCAGTGGCAAAATCTTTATCGTTCGGCAGGCGTACGCAACTTTGCTAAGTTGCTGTCTGCGAATGTTGTGGCGCAAGCGATAGGCTTATTGGTCTATCCGGTGCTTACTCGCCTCTATTCTCCCGATGATTTTGGTCTGATGAATTTGTTCTTGAGTATAGGTGGAGTATTGACCATTTTAGGCACGGCAGAATACCAATATGCCTTAGTACTCCCGAAGGAAGAACGAAAATCACGCGCAGTTTTCCAAGTCGGATTGCTTGTACTCTGCGTCGTGATAGCCATCATTCTGCTCACAGTCCCCTTCTCTCGTCCTATTGCCCGCCTGTTCAACACACCGTCGCTGGCGCACTACTACTGGCTTATGCCTTTCTATGTCGCCGTGTCTGGGCTATGGGTGCTGCTCAATTACTACTATACCCGCCAACGCCAATTCGGGCGTATCAGTCGCTACCAGCTCTCGCAATCTGTTCTCAACGCAGGGGCAAAGGTGTCTTTGGGCTTTGCGGGAGTATTGCAAAGCGGATTGATACTCTCCACGGTGCTTGCACCCCTATGCTCCATAGCAATGAGTATCGCTGCTGCGTGGAAACATGGATTGCGCCAACTCCTGCATATAGACAGAGAGGAATGTCGTACCGCCGCTCGAGAGTATGCGAATTTTCCTAAGTACTCCCTCCCTCGTGCGTTAGTCAATAATTTGAGCGGCGCACTGCCCTCGTTGCTCCTGACCCCATTCTTCGGGTTGACCAACTTGGGTTTCTGGGGCATGGCACTGACCCTTGCCTTCCGTCCGCTTAATATGATTTCCCAATCACTCTATCAAGTACTATTCGAGAACACAGCACAGCGGGTCAATCAGCGTCTTACGATACGCCCCACTATCTCGCGCTTTTTGTGCTTGACGCTCGCTGTTGCCATACCGTGCTTTACGCTGTTGTATTTTGTACTACCGGCACTCACTCGTTGGCTGCTCGGAGCAGAATGGGAAATATCGGGGCATTACATCCGAGTCATGTTGCCGTGGCTACTGATGTCCGTATTAGTCGCACCGATTTGCTTCTTGAGCGATATATTCAAGAAACAGAAGATAGGGCTGTACTTGGAGGTACTGCTTATTGTCATGCGTCTGTTGGGCTTGGGAATAGGTATATGGCAGCATAGTTTCTTCTATGCCATCGCGGGCTACAGCATAGCCGGTGCCATTGTTATCGGTGTGCAATTGTTATGGTACTTGTCCCTTGTACGCAACTACGAACGAAGTTTGCAGACCGAATGATACACCGATAGTAATTCTTTGCCCACGGCACCGTAACGGTATTCCTCTCCGTATTGTCGGATACGCTCTGCGGGGTAATCATCCAAATGGTTCACCATT
>CAVKVE010000112.1:0-6986 GCA_963659655.1 Bacteroidaceae bacterium
TGCGGGCATTGTGACTGAGTGAGAATCAAGTAGATGCAGCCAAAAAACAAAAAGCGCACAAAAGTATTTATGGTCTCTAATTTGTTAAACTTATTAGTAGACGGGGAATTTATAGAAGTTCCCTTAAGTATTTGGAGTTCGTTATAATCGTCTGCCATGCACATCGTACTGCACGCCATCAACCACGATAATCAGTTGTCCGCCCACGATGTACTTGTCTACTTGGCGGACAGGGCTGTTCCCGTCGCTCTCTGCAGGGTCGGTGGAGATATCATCTTCTTTGTACACCCCGTAGGCGATAACGAGTTGGTCGATGCTCTCGGCAGGCACACGCAGCTGCTCAACGCCGTTGATTGTCAGCACGGCGTTACTGTTTTCGAAACTCACCTTGGGCATAGCCGTCAGACGATAACATTTGCTTGTGCCGTTCACCCACGCATAGATGGCGTCTTTCTCCGCCTCTTGTGCGTGTGTAGTCATCATCATAGCCATTAGGCTGCATAGGATTAGAATAGTTCTTTTCATACGCTTTGATGTTTAATGGTTATATCTTCACCGATTGGCTAAGTATTTGTTCACCGTGCTTTCTTCTGCACATTGTACCTGCTGCAAAGGTACAACTATTTGCGGGAATATGCAAGTACGGCTCAAAATACCGTGTGGTTTTCTTGGTGAGGTATGCGTGAATTTCCCCTGCGGAAATCGCCTCATCTTGCCCCCCTTGTGCGTAATGCCTTACGCCTCGCCACGCCCTCTGTTTGTCGCCTCGAATCCGGTCGAACCCCGTCAAAAACCATCAAATCCACTCAAATTCGGTCAGAAAATAGCAGGAAAATGCAAAGATTACTTGCGTAATCAAAAGATTTATAGTACCTTTGCGGCGTGAAATGAAAGAGGGGACCCGACGGTTCCCTCTCTTTCGTAAAAATACGCACTTTTTGTCCGTTAAATTCGCCCGTATGATAGACACTGCTTTGGTCGAAAATCTCGTGCGCACCTATCTGCACGACGCTGATTATGAATTGATTACGCTTACCGTTTCGGCGAGCAACGATATTTTGGTCGAGGTAGACCGTATGGAGGGCGTGGATGTCGATTTCTGCGCAGCGCTCAATCAGTATTTGGTCGAGCAGTTGGATGCAGCGGGTGTGGAGGACTATTCGCTCGAGGTGGGAAGTGTCAGCCTGACCGACCCGTTCAAGACCCGTATGCAGTACGAGAAGAATTTGGGTCATGATGTTGAGGTGCTGACCGGTGAGGGCAAGAAGTTGCGTGGTCAGTTGGTCAGCGTCGATGAGGCGACATTCTCGGTAGATATCGATACGCTCGTGCAGGTGGAGGGCAAGAAGCGCAAGCAGCACGAGATGCAGACCCGCACCTTCGGCTACGACGAGGTCAAATACACCCGCTACGACCTCAAGTTCTAGACCTCCCCTAACCCCTCCATAGGAGGGGGATTCAGAGCGGGGGCGTAGGATTAAGGGAAGGGTGGGGGAAAGAATTCGAAAGTGGGTACATTACTAAGTAAATTAAACAGAAAAGAACTATACAACAATGGCAAAAGCACAAAATTCAATCAATCTGATTGACATTTTCTCGGAGTTCAAAGAGCTCAAAAACATTGACAGACAGACTTTTATCAATGTCTTGGAGGATTCGTTCCGCAATGTGATTTCCAAGATGTACGGCACCGATGCCAACTACGATGTGATTATCAACCCCGATAAGGGCGACCTTGAGGTCTATCGCAACCGCCTCGTGATGGAGGACGACGATGTGGCGAACCCCAATACCCAAATTGCTTTGAGCGATGCGCTCAAGATTGACGATGAGGCAGAAGTGGGCGAGGAGGTAACGGATAAGGTTGAGTTCCAATCCTTCAGCCGCCGTATGATTCTCAACCTGCGCCAGACTCTTGCCAGCAAGATTCTTGAGCTGCAGAAGGAGAACCTCTATATCCGCTATAGCGAGATGCTCGGGCAGGTCGTTTCGGGCGAGCTGTATCAGGTGTGGAAAAAGGAGATGCTGCTTCTCGATGAGGACGGCAACGAATTGTATTTGCCCAAGCAGAACCAGATTCCGGGCGACTACTACCGCAAGGGAGAGACCGTGCGTGCCGTAGTGGTACAGGTCGATAACAAGAACCAGAATCCGAAGATCATCCTCAGCCGTACAAGCCCGCTGTTCTTGCAACGCCTCTTCGAGCAGGAAGTGCCGGAGGTACACGATGGCCTGATTGCCATCAAGAAGATCGCCCGTATTCCGGGTGAGCGTGCCAAGGTGGCAGTAGAGTCGTTCGACGAGCGTATCGACCCGGTAGGCGCTTGCGTCGGTATCAAGGGCGCGCGTATTCATGGTATCGTGCGCGAGTTGCGCAACGAGAATATCGATGTCATCAACTATACGAGCAATATCAACCTCTACATCCAGCGTGCGTTGGCTCCGGCTAAAATCTCGTCGATGAATATCAACGAGGAGGAGAAGAAGGCGGAGGTCTATCTCAAGCCCGATGAGGTCAGCCTCGCTATCGGTAAGGGCGGCTTCAATATCAAGTTGGCTTGCATGCTCACCGACTATCAGATTGATGTCTATCGTGAGATGGAGGGCGACGATTCCGATATCTATCTCGACGAGTTCAACGACGAAATCGATCAGTGGGTGCTCGATGCACTCAAGGCTGTCGGCCTCGACACCGCCAAGCAGGTGCTCAGCACGCCGAAGGCAGAGTTGCTCGATCGTACCGACCTCGAGGAGGAGACCATCGACCATGTGCTCGATGTGCTGTCTGCCGAGTTTGCTAACGACTGATTTTTTCCTGTCCGGCGGGGGTCGTATAGTTCCCCCGCCGAGGCAGTCATAGATAGGGAGCGCAAGGTTCCCGAACGATCACACTATACCCCAATTGTATAACCCCATTCTAACTCTTTAATACTCTATCCGCATGGCAATTAAACTTATCAAGGCTTGTAAGGAACTAAATATTGGCTTATCCACCGCCAAACAATTCTTCGTAAAGCAGGGTAAGGAAGACATCGATACGGAAAATCCCAATGTTCGTATCGACGACGACCTGTATATGCTTTTAGTCAAAGAATTCAACAAGGATATGGCTCTCAAGATGGAGGCAGAGCGTCAGGCTCAGGCTCGTCAGGAGCGTGAAATCCAACAATCTATCTCAGTCGACAAGCCGCAAGAACCGCAGCATATCGCCACCGAAATCAACCAGCCCAAGGTGGTTGGACATATCGATTTGGAGGCCGATAAGAAGGCTAAGGAGGAGGCTCGCCGTGTCGAGGAGGCCGCCGCTGCCGCCAAGGCTGCTGCGGAGGAGGCTGCCCGCCAAAAGGCAGAGCAGATAGCTCGTGAAGAGGAAGCCCGCCGTGCCGCTGAGGCTGCCGAGGCGGAGGCTCGCCGCCAAGCCGAAATGTTCCAAAAGGCAGAAGCCGAGAAAAAGGCAAAGCAGGAAGCAGAGCGCTTGAAGCAGGAAGAGGAGAAAGCAAAACAGGCAGCAGAAAAAGCAAGAAATGCTCAAAATCCCGAACCACTCCCGAAGGTAGAACCTGCCAGCGCCTCCAAATCCGACTCAAAACCCGCCGCCCAACCCGCCGCACAACCGGAGCAACCCAAGCCCTCGGAGGAGAAAAAGCAGCCGGAGATATTCCGTTTGGCTAAACCGGAGTTGAAGAATGCCCCTAAGGTCATCGGTAAAATCGACTTGAGCAGTATCAATCAAGCCACTCACCCCACCAAGAAGACCAAGGAAGAGCGCAAGAAGGAGCGGGACGCTCGCCAGCAACAGAGCCAGCAGAGCCAGCAGAATCAGGGACAAAACGGGGAGAAGCGCCGTCGCGAACGCATCAAACAGAACAAGGTGGATGTGAACGATGCCCGCAATCAGAAGGGCAAGCCCGATTCCAAGAAGAAGGGAGTCAAGGTAGAGGTCGATGATGAGGAGGTACAACGCCAAATCAAGGAGACGCTCAACCGCTTGCAAGGCCAGAAGGCGAAGGCAAATACCGGTAAGTATAAGCGCGAGCGCCGTGAGCAAGAACGCGAGAAAGTCGCTCACGAGAAGGAACTTGCCCAAGCACAGTCGAAGGTACTCAAGCTCACCGAGTTCGTTACCGCCAACGACCTTGCCGTGATGATGAATGTGCCCGTTACCAAAGTCATCGGTACTTGTATGTCGTTGGGCTTGATGGTAAGCATCAACCAGCGCCTCGATGCCGAGACCATTAACATTGTAGCCGAGGAGTTTGGCTTCACCACCGAGTATGTCAGTGCCCATGTGGTAGAGGAGTTGAATGCCGACGAGGAGGTGAACGAAGCAGACATCGTGCCTCGCTGCCCGATTGTGACAGTTATGGGACATGTCGACCATGGTAAGACTTCGTTGCTCGACCATATCCGCAATACCAATGTCATTGCCGGTGAGGCGGGTGGTATCACGCAGCATATCGGTGCGTATAATGTAAAACTGAAGAATGGACAGCATATCACTTTCCTCGACACCCCGGGACACGAGGCGTTCACCGCCATGCGTGCGCGTGGTGCCAAGGTGACGGATATCGCCATTATCATTATCGCTGCCGATGATGCGGTCATGCCGCAGACCATCGAGGCGATCAACCACGCACAGGCCGCAGGTGTCCCGATGATATTCGCTATCAACAAGGTAGATAAGCCGGGTGCCAACCCCGACAAGATACGCGAGCAACTCTCCAATATGAATATCCTTGTCGAGGATTGGGGCGGTAAGTACCAGTGCCAAGAGATATCGGCCAAGAAGGGTGACGGCGTATTCGAACTGTTGGAGAAGGTGTTGCTTGAGGCGGAGATGCTCGATTTGAAGGCCAACCCCAAGCGCCGCGCCAAGGGTTCTATCATCGAGTCTTCGCTCGACAAGGGGCGTGGCTATGTAGCAACGCTGCTCGTGGCAGACGGTACGCTCCATATCGGCGATGTCGTGCTGGCAGGTACCTTCCATGGACGCGTGAAAGCGATGTTCAATGAGCGCGGGCAGAAGATTACGGAGGTGCTGCCGGGTGAGCCTTGTACGATACTCGGACTCAACGGGGCACCGCAGGCAGGCGACGAATTCAATGTGCTGCCGACGGAGCAAGAGGCACGCGAGATTGCCAACAAGCGCGAGCAACTGCAGCGCGAGCAGTCGATTCGTACCAAGAAGCATGTCGGCTTGGAGGAGATTGGACGCCGTTTGGCTATCGGCGACTTCAAGGAACTGAATGTGATCGTCAAGGGCGATGTGGACGGTTCCGTAGAAGCACTGACCGACTCGTTGCTCAAACTATCGACCGAGAATATACAAGTCAATGTCATTCATGGGGCGGTTGGCGCAATATCGGACAGCGATGTGCTGCTGGCAGCAGCGTCAGACGCGATCATTGTCGGGTTCAATGTGCGTCCTACCGGCACGGCTCGCAAGATGGCGGACAGCGAAGAGGTGGATATCCGTATATACTCCATTATCTACGACGCTATCGAGGAGATAAAGGCGGCTATGGAGGGTATGCTCTCGCCGGAGATAAAAGAGGAGGTAACGGCGACCCTCGAGGTGCTGCAGACCTTCCATATATCGAAGGTGGGAACGATTGCCGGCTGCATTGTGCGTGAGGGTAAGGTGAAGAGAGGCAACAAATGCCGCGTGATTCGAGACGGCATCGTGATACAAACCAGCGAGTTGTCCTCACTCAAGCACGGCAAAGACGACATCAAGGAAGCAGGTATCAATACCGAATGCGGCTTGAGCATTAAGTCCTTCAACGATGTAGTAGTGGGCGACCTTATCGAGACCTTCGAGCAAGTAGAGGTAGCGAAGACACTCTAACAAGATATTCAATGGGGATATATACGGGGTTTCGTATATGTCCCCATTGTGTTTATTGGGGGCTTGACAGGACTTTTTAGGGACTGTTGAGGGACTTTTAAGGGATTTCTTAGGGGCTTCCGAGGGAGTTTTGAGGGAGTATCTATGGGGAATGTTCTGTTTTTCTATAGAGTTGGTTCGGGAGTGCTTCGGGAATCATTGCATAAATGTTCTATATGAGAATAGATAAATAGGCAGCTTATTTTTTTAGATTGATAAGCATTATCTTAGGTGGGTATGAAAATAGTTATTTTGGGTACGGCGTATCCGTACAGAGGGGGATTGGCGGCGTTCAATGAACGACTGGCACGAGAAGTGTTAGCAGAGGGGAAAAATACCCAAAAGGGAGAACCCTCCAATCAGGAAGGCGATGAAGTGGAGGTGCTGACATTTACCATGCAATATCCCGACTTTCTCTTTCCGGGAAAGACGCAATATAGCGACGACCCCGCGCCGAAAGACTTGTCCATACGGCGGGTGATGAACTCCATCAACCCGCTGTCGTGGATTCGTACGGGGCGGATGATACGGCGCATGCAACCGGACTTGCTGATCATTAAGTTTTGGATTCCGCTCATGGCGCCTTGCTTGGGTACGATAGCGAGAATAGCAAAGAGAGGTGGAAAAAAGATAGAAAAGGGGAAATTTAGTGAAGTAAATAAAAGTAGTAAGGTGAGTGGTGAGGTTAAGCGGGTGAGGGTAGTGTCGGTGTTAGATAATGTGATACCGCATGAACCGAAGCCGTGGGACGGGCTGCTGATACGCTATTTCATTCGCAGCGTGGATGGGTTTGTGGCTATGTCGGAAAGCGTACGGCAAGACTGTCTGCGATTCATCTCGAAAAAACATCCCAAACAAGTGGCTCTCTGTCCGCACCCGCTGTATGACAACTTCGGAGAGATAGTGGATAAAGCGGAGGCTCGGCGGCAATTGGGCTTGCCCGAAACGGGAAAGATACTGCTGTTCTTCGGGTTTATTCGCGATTATAAGGGACTGGACTTGCTGCTGCGTGCGTACGCCGATGCGCGTCTGCAAAATGAACAGGTGCATTTGGTGGTCGCCGGCGAGTTCTACAACAACAGCGAGAAATACTACGCCT
>CAVKVE010000113.1:0-6969 GCA_963659655.1 Bacteroidaceae bacterium
AAGCAAGATAGAAAATAATTATACAAAATGCTTGCAAGTCTCGAAATAAAGAACTAACTTTGCAGTGTTTTTTAGAACATTTTCGTTATGGCAGAGCATATCTTCAAGCGCAAGTTATACAACAGTATGTTGCAGTGGAAACAAGAGCGACAAGGGCGAAGTGCCCTTCTCGTAGAGGGAGCGCGGCGCGTGGGCAAATCCACGGTGGTGCGGCAGTTTGCTATGCACGAATATAAGTCGTATCTATTGATAGACTTCAACTATGCCCCGAACCATGTGATACAGTTGTTTGAACAGGGTTGGGAGAGTATAGACCTGTTTTTCTTACAGTTACAGTCCGCCTATCATGTGCAGTTATATCCTCGGCAGTCGGTGATTGTTTTCGATGAGGTGCAGCGTTGTCCGCGAGCCCGTCAACTCGTTAAGTATCTTGTGGCAGACGGGAGGTACGACTATATAGAAACGGGTTCGCTTATCAGTATCCGACAGAATATAAAAGACATAACCATACCCAGCGAAGAGGAGCGAATAGAACTTTTCCCCATGGACTATGAGGAATTTCGTTGGGCGATGAACGATACGGCTACTATTCCATTGTTGCGTACGCTGTTTGAGACAAAGAAACCCTTAGGTGCAGTTTTGCAACAGAGTATGCGCGACCTTCGTTTGTATATGCTTGTCGGAGGTATGCCGCAGGCGGTAGCCGCGCTGCTTGATACAAACAATTTTGAACAGGTGGACCGTGTTAAACGGCAGATATTGCAACTTTATGCCGATGATTTCCACAAGATAGATGCGCAGGGGCGTATCAGCGAACTGATGATGGCTATCCCCGCTCAACTCAGCAAACAGGTGGCACGCTATCAGCCCACCACGGTCATTCCGGGGACTGCCACCGAAACGATGACACAACTGCTGTTTGCGATGATGGATAGTAAGGTGGTGAATGTCGCATACCATATCAATGACCCCAATGTCGGTATGTCACTCACCAAGGATATTAGTCGTTACAAACTGTTTATGGCGGATACGGGGTTGTTGGTAACACTGATATTTTGGGACAAAAGTTACACCGATAATGTGATATACAGTAAGTTGCTTTCGGACAAATTGCCGACCAATTTAGGCTATGTATATGAGAACCTTGTGGCACAGATGTTGCGTGCTGCCGGGCACCAATTGTTCTACCATACATTCCCCAAGGACGACAAGCACAATTACGAGGTGGATTTTCTGCTTACGCGTGGCAGTAAGATATGCCCCATTGAGGTAAAGGCGTCGGGTTACAAGTCCCACACATCGTTGGATGCTTTTTGCGCCAAATACAGCAATCGAGTAGTCGAGCAGTATCTATTATATACCAAAGACCTTGTACGAGACGGCAATCTTCTGTTGCTGCCGATTTCGATGACGGGATTTCTATAGCCATAAGGCACAATCATTCAGATTGAGAAACAAACAACCACTCCCCGACTCGGGTAAGAGCCGAGGAGTATCAAACAGAAACGGATAAGAAGTTTGAGGAGGTTTTCCGCCGCTTTGATGACGGCAGCATAAAACCGACACAGGGAATATTCTATGATGACCAGATGTTTGATGCCTTCAAGTTTGTGGTAGAGAAAGT
Organism: Bacteroidaceae bacterium; assembly: GCA_963659655.1. GTDB lineage: Bacteria > Bacteroidota > Bacteroidia > Bacteroidales > Paludibacteraceae > Colicola. Next base: position 1,625 of record CAVKVE010000113.1, read on the forward strand.
TAAAGAGACGCACAAAAGCATTATCCTCTTTGACAACTACATTGATGCGAATGTGCTGACCATTCTTGACAATCGCAACGAGGGAGTAACAGCGGTGATTTCAAAATCAGAACATACACCCCTTGAACGCAAAGTGCGCAAACAAATATGGTATTCTCTGTTTTCACACACAACCTTGCTGCAAACTATAATCGTTTTCTTGCGTCTTCTCCTCGTTGATATTGATGGCAAGATGCTTGAATATATCTCCTATTGGAAATACCGGAATATTTTCGTCTATTCGAGGTACCGCCAACCCCAAAGCCGTAGTTAGAATATGAGCCAACGGTTTTACCTCGGTCTCATTTTCGATGATATAACCTCTCCAAATATCAGAACTTATCTTTTTAATATCCGTAAAATATCGAATCCCACCACACAACTCATCACTGGTAGAACCTCCACCGGAATACACAATCGTTCTGTTTTTCAGAGCATCCAACAATCGCTTTGGCGACAAGCCGATGCTTCCAAATTCTTTCTGCAATGCATGTACTATGTTATCAACTTCTGCTGTCACGGACTTATTAAATTTCTCATTTGCCCGCTTTCGCTGTGCGCGTGTAAGAGAATTATACGAAATTTGGGTCAACATATTTTCTCTTGAGAACACATCCTCCCTTGCGGTGGCATACTCGACCAAATAATTAATACCAACATCCACTGAATAGTATCCATATATCTGGGGTTCATTATCTTTCAAACAAAATAATGAAATATCTGTCGTACCACCCCCTATATCGACAATCAAACTAATTCCGTAACCTATTTTTCCTATATTGGTGATAGGCATCAAGCTTGCACAAGCCTCCGGAATTGCGAGCAAACCATACGATTGGATATTTTCTTTATTGGGTTGAACTATAACCGTTTTCTTTATCAAGTCTTGATAAGTGGATGCCAAAAAACGGTCCTTGTCATTTTCAAACTCATCCTCAACCAAACGATAGGCTGACAGCAATAGTCGATATGCGTGAGCCCTTCTTGCATTGCATCTACTTGCATCCGTAGGGAACCCCATTTGAATGGAAAAATTTTGCCCATAACGAGCTTCTAAATCGAAAAGAATATAGGACAGATACCAGATAGACAGCAGATCCTTACTGATAAAATGATTCCATTGGACATTACTAAATGTGGCTTGTTTGAAATATCGGAACACGACTGCTCGAGGTCTCATACGGGATTCCCAAGCAGCATATTCCTTGTCGTACTCCGCCAAAACACACTGATATTCAGCTAATTGCTCCCTGTATTCACATTCAGCCTTCTCATAATGACTTTTCCACAGTCTATATTCTCGGTCGTAGGTGTGCCGTGCGCATTCGCATTCTTTTTCCCACTGAATGGTTGCTTCGTCTTTTCTGCCAAGTAGAGTCCTTAATTTGTCTTTCCAATCCGACTCCTGCCTCTCCGGCTTAGGAGGAAAGGATAGTACCGGCTCCGCCTCCGAAAAAGCAAAGACCGGCTCGGCAATGGTTGGCTTTTTAGGCTCCGGTTCGGAACCTGCGACCAACTTTTTCGAACGGTCTTTATCTACATAGCCATAGGTTAATGTATCATCCTGATTTACAGACACAACAGACGGCAAGGCATACATATCCCCATCAGGTGTACGAAACTTCCAAAACGAATAGACATGCCCATTCGGGTTTGAATCATCATTTATACATACCTTGGTTTGATGCGTTCCAAAATCTAATCCGATAACCATTTCACACTATATTTATAAGGTTAATTGATACTAACTGCGGCATAATTTTCAGCTCAAAATCTCGTTGCAGGATTTGACGCTGCTCCTGATAGCGTTGCTCTGCGTTTAACTTTTGCGTTTCTATAGCCTTGATACGGGTTTCGGCCGCCTTGCGTTCCTTATCCGTCCATGCATTATCGGCTGCGGATTGGGCCCTCTGCAACAGATCCTCCAAACGAGCCATCTCTTGATAGGTATGGAATTTGTCCATTTGCATCAACTTATTGTTCAGCTGACTTCGCAGTGTAATCTCTAAATCTTCGCGTTTCTCTTTGGTATAATAACCTATATGTGCCGAAAGATCACATTTCATTTTGTTTACTTGCTCTTGTGAGAAATCGGGGATTCTATTCATAGTACGAAACCCATGCACTTGACTTTGCCCCATAAACCGCATTACGACCTCATTATCCTCTATGATTTGATTATGTTCCCAATCATACAATATGGGATATTGTGTTGTCGTTTCCTTCTTGGCTCCCTGAACATTATAGGTGGTGGTAATGGAATATATAACCATAAAATAGGATGACGCTGACAAGCTTGCAGGGAGCCAACAACGCTGAATATTGAAAACAAAAGTACGCTCATTGGGATTATTATGCTCGGAGAAATAATTCCATGCCGCCAATATCAAGGGATGGGTGTTGTTAATGTAAATAACCTCCGGATTTTCATACGCTTTCTCTTGCTTGAAGGTGATGTGAATATCAGTACGATCACCTACCTTCTTGCGAAATGTAGCCAAAGCCGTTTCGTTATCCACGGAATTAGGGATATTTTGCGTTACAAAATTAAGAATACAATGATTATCTGATTTGGGTTGGACAATCACATCACAATCATCACCCTCCGAGACGAGCGTACAAGTAGGCAGTTTCTTCTCTAACAGCAACTCAATATAAGCACGCAACTCATTCTCAGTAAGATAGGCATGCGTCGTTAGAACACGGTTGATCTCATTTTGGAAATAAGTATCTACCGTGAGCGTATTTGTCTGGTTTTCTTCGATTTTCTGTAATTGCTGTTGCTCATTAGCTATTGCCTGAGCTATATCATTGATTTTTCTTTGCCTCTCAGTCTTTGTTAATTTATTGGAGAACAACTCTTTTTCCAACTTGGTGTATGCATTTTGTATTGTATCCCCCCCATGCTCCGCATCTAAGATGGCTTCTAAATCTCCAATGGACTGACGAAATATTCCAATACGGTCTAATAAACGATCGTATATATCTTCTTGTATTGAATCTGCCACCACCATATTATAGATCTTCACCACCTCACTTTTTTGTCCAAAACGATCTATACGCCCTATACGCTGCTCCACCACCATAGGGTTCCATGGTAAATCATAATTGACCAATGAACAACAGAACTGCATATCCAATCCCTCGCTTCCCACTTCGGATGAAAGCAATATCTTTATGCTATCATCATACTTAAATCGGGCAAGTTCCTCATCGCGGTTTTCTATACCACCTACTATCAAGGCGCACTTATAACCTACTTTTTCGAGACGAATTTTTAGATACTGAAGGGTCTTGCGGAATATAGCAAACACAATTACTTTTTTCTCTCCATTTGTCTCAAATACCTCAGAAAGAATGTTTTTCAAAACTTCAACTTTCTTGTCTGCCTTATCCGCATACGCATCATAATTATTTTGCAAATCAGTCCATTCATTTTTGTATGCATAAACACTGCTGGCCACCTGACGCTTTTTAGTAACAAGGCCTAACTGAGCCCCTTGATACATTTTCTTTTCGTCTGTCCAATCGTCAGTATATAAGTTATCTTCTATATATTGTTCAATTATATCATCGTATATTTCGCGTTCTTCCGGATATAATTCAATGGATATACGATAAGGCCTGCGTTCTGCTTGCGTCCAATCGGTTGTGATATCACGACGACGAGTGCGAGAAAAAACACTATTCAGTTCACTCATTGTCGTTATATTGTATTGTAATTTGGCACGAATTTCCTTCGTATCAACACCTGATTTCATACTCTGAATGGTACGCTGATACATCGGGTTATCGGCATAAAAATCTTTTATACAGATATTCTGTGGACGATAATACTCTGTACCATCTTTGTCTAAGAAACGGTATTGAAAAACGACTTGTGCCGACTCTAAATCGGAAGCAATATCAACCAATGTTTTTTGAGTTCGTAACTTGCGCAATGCCTCTAAAAATGGCTGATTCAACGCCAAACTATTATGAAATTCGACCTTGTTGTCATACTGAATAGGAGATAATATATGTAGCAAATTATATAGATTCTCATCGCTAATCATAATCGGCGTTGCCGTAAGAAACAACATTGCTTTTGCTACATCTGATAATAGCATCGCCCCACGATAGGTAGCCGTGGAATCGTTACGCATTTTATGGGCCTCATCACACAATATCAAGCTGAAAAGAATACCCGTTTTCCTTATTATAGAAACGAATCTATTGTTTACATTTTGTTCTTCTGTATTGGCCGGCATCTGAATACGCTCATAATTTATGATGCCACGAAATGAACCATTCCTCAACTTAATATCCGATTCAAAATCCTTGACATCATCATAGATTCGGAATTTGAGATTGAATTTACTCTCTAACTCATTGACCCACTTTTGTCGCAAAGATTTAGGACAAACGATGAGTACATTGGTCAGCTCCTTCCGAGCTAACATCTCCAACATAATATGTCCAGCCTCTATCGTTTTTCCCAATCCCACTTCATCAGCCACGAGCAGACGCTTGTTCTCCGAGTTCAAAAATTTCAGCAGCGGCTTAAATTGATAAGGCTTAAATATGGTCTTCGAAGCTTTCAGGGAGGCTATGATACTATTACTTGAATTTTCGATCTTATACGAGATGTTTACACGAGCAAAATCAATATAAGATCCAAACATGTGATGGACACAGCGTTCAAACGGATCGCTAATATCAAAATCCTTTTGCAAAAATGCCTCCAAGATAAATTCCGTACTACTTGTATTGATAAACAACACTTCGTAAATTTGTCGGCCACGACTGGGCTCTCCTACAGAAATGACACGTCCATTCCGATTAGAATTGACCTCTATCACACTATCTCCAATATTATATTTTGCCATAAAAACGGATTATTTACATCCACGCATAAAAGTATGGGAGCCAAAGTACAAAATGATTAGTTTGCTTAAAACAAAGATGGCTGCTTAACAAGTTCTGCCAAGCAGCCATCTTTTAAAATTCTCGTTGGTAAGAGATGACCCTACTTCTGCCAGTTGTCTTTCAGCGAGGCGGTGCGGTTGAGGACTAAGTGGTCGGGGGTGGTATCCGGATCGACTACAAAATAGCCCTGCTTCAAGAGTTGGTAGTGGTTCTCCTTGGCTATGCCACCCTTACTATTGGACTGCGAAATACCCGCAATGTCCTCATATACAGGGGCATGGAGTTCGCTGCGGAGAGAACCCTCGACTTTTATCGTCTTTATCTCAAGGCTGTTGGGGTTCAAGAGGTCACGGAAGTCGCCCTCTTCGGCAGACGGGTTCTCTACGGCAAACAAGCGG
>CAVKVE010000114.1:0-6938 GCA_963659655.1 Bacteroidaceae bacterium
GAAGCGGCGGCACGGATGACCACCGATTCAGCAACCTGCTCGGGTCGAGCAGTAAAGACAAACCCTCCGACGGCACCTACAACATGACCTGGGCGTACTGCTGGTGGGACGAAGGCTGCGTGGAACGAATGTTGCGCTGCCGCAATGCGAGCCTGCACTTTTTGAATTGCTATTGGAACTCCTCGGTGGCACATTATTATATAGGGCCGGAAAATGCAGATTGCTATGTGGAAGGATGTAACTTTGAGGGAGCCGTGGAGAAAAAGAAAATTTTCTACGAGAACTATGACGGAACGAACGGCGTGAAATTTGTGAACTGTGCGTCGGCAAACGGCGTGCCGAGCAACATCAGCGACCGAACCGTGGTGACGCCCTCGTACACCTACACCGCACTGACCGCCGCTGAGGCGAAAACGATGGTGACAAACACGACTTGCGGCGCCGGCGCTACACTGACCGTAACCACGGCAGGAGCGGTGAGCAGCTCGTGCGACAGCAGCGATACGCCCGACCCCGACCCGACTCCTGACCCCGACCCCGATACGGATCCGGACACAAGCGGGGAGATAACCTATAATTTCTCGGACTCGCAGTTTGACGGTGTGGTGGGCGACATAACAAGCACCGTGACCGCAGGAGGACTGACGATGGTGGCTACAAGCAGCAGCAAAATGACAATAGATGAGAATGCAAAGACCTACGATACACAGAGCTTCAGCCGACGGCTGAAACTGAGCGGAACCATGGGAACGGACTCACGGTATGTGGAATTCTCGGTGACGGGAGCCTGCAAAATAGAGGTGTATGGCATGAGCGGAAACAGCAGCGCTACCCGCTCGCTCAAACTGCTCGACGGCTCTGGAAACGAACTGACCACCTGGGGAACCGTAACCGGCACAGAACTGAACTACCTGACCTATTCGTACACAGGCGGGGCAACGACCCTGCGGATAGGCAGCGGCAACAGCGGAGTGAACCTATACGGCATCAACATCATCTATCCGACGACCCCCACCGGCATAGACACGCAGACTTGGACACCCACCGGCAAACGATATAACCTGCTGGGGCAAGAAGTGGGAGAGGACTATCGAGGCGTGGTGATAGTCGATGGAAAGAAGGTAATTATGAATTAAGAATTAAGAATTAAATGTAGGGAGTTGAGTTTTTTTGGGGGGGCATATACAAAACAAGCAAGGCGGAAAGCCTTGCTTGTTTTGTTGTAAAGGTATATACACGAAGGGTATATACAAAAAAAAGAGGATTGTCTCACGACAACCCAATCTTTTACTTAACCTTAAAATCTAATACCATGAAAAACACGGTGCAAAAGTACTGCCTTTTTTTGATACCACCAAATAAAATCGTGAAAAAATATGTTTTATAGCATATTTTCTGCACTTTTGGTAATCCGACTTTGCAAAAATAAGGTTTTTGGCACCCCATTTTGTCCATTTCAAATTTTAGCACTAATTTTGCAGGGAGAAGGAAAAGGGGCGTTCTCCGGGTGTCCTGCTCGCTGCGTTCTTTGAGTGTCCTGCTCGCTGCGCTCGCGAAAAAAAGAAGAAAACCAATACGCACAGGGCGAAACGGTGTCTTCTGGGTGTCCTGCTCGCTGCGCTCTTTGGGTGTCCTGCTCGCTGCGCTCGCGAAAAAAAGAAGAAAACCAATACGCACAGGGCGAAACGGTGTCTTCTGGGTGTCCTGCTCGCTGCGCTCTTTGGGTGTCCTGCTCGCTGCGCTCGCGAAAAAAAGAAGAAAACCAATACGCACAGGGCGAAACGGTGTCTTCTGGGTGTCCTGCTCGCTGCGTTCTCTGAGTGTCCTGCTCGCTGCGCTCGCGAAAAATTGAAGAAAAACCGATACGCAAGAGAAAAAAAATACGCACAGGCGAAGCGACACAAGGGAACTGCAAACAAGGCGAGACGATATAAAAACAAGCTTATAACATTATAAAATACAATACATTATGAAAAAAATCGATTTGACGAAGTACGGTATTACGGGTACAACCGAAATCGTGTACAACCCTTCGTACGAGCAACTCTTCGAAGAGGAAACGAAAGCAGGTTTGGTAGGCTACGAAAAGGGCCAAGTAACTGAACTGGGTGCTGTCAATGTAATGACCGGCGTTTTCACCGGCCGTTCGCCTAAAGATAAATATATCGTTGATGACGCACAGAGCCACAACAATGTATGGTGGACCTCTGACGCCTACAAGAACGATAACCACCCGATGTCGGAAGAGACCTGGGCTGCCGTTAAGGAAATCGCCAAGAAAGAACTCTCGAACAAGCGACTCTTTGTAGTAGACGCCTTCTGCGGCGCAAACAAAGAGACCCGTCTGGCTGTCCGCTTCATCGTTGAAGTAGCATGGCAGGCACACTTCGTTACGAACATGTTCATCCGCCCGACCGCTGAGGAACTCGAGGCATTTGAGCCGAACTTCATCATCTACAACGCTTCGAAAGCAAAAGTAGAGAACTACAAAGAACTCGGTCTGAACTCGGAGACCTGCGTGGCATTCAATACCACCAGCCACGAGCAAGTGATTATCAACACCTGGTACGGCGGCGAGATGAAGAAGGGTATGTTCTCGATGCAGAACTACTACCTGCCGCTGAAGGGTATCGCCTCGATGCACTGCTCGGCTAACACCGATATGGAAGGCAAAAACACCGCTGTATTCTTCGGTCTGTCCGGTACCGGTAAGACCACCCTTTCGACCGACCCGAAGCGTCTGCTGATTGGTGACGACGAGCACGGATGGGACGACAAGGGCGTATTCAACCTCGAAGGCGGTTGCTACGCTAAGGTGATCAACCTCGACAAAGAAAGCGAGCCCGATATCTACGGCGCTATCAAGCGTGACGCCCTCTTGGAGAACGTAACGGTTGACGCAAACGGCAAGATTGATTTCGCAGACAAGAGCGTTACGGAGAACACCCGTGTATCGTATCCTATCTACCACATCAACAAGATCGTTAAGCCTATCTCGGCCGGTCCTGCTGCAAAGAATGTGATCTTCCTCTCGGCAGATGCATTCGGCGTGCTGCCTCCTGTATCGATCCTGACTCCGGAGCAGACCAAGTACTACTTCCTGAGCGGCTTCACCGCAAAATTGGCCGGTACAGAGCGTGGTATCACCGAACCAACTCCGACCTTCTCGGCTTGCTTCGGTCAGGCATTCCTCGAACTCCACCCGACCAAATACGCAGAAGAGTTGGTTAAGAAGATGGAAAAATCGGGCGCAAAGGCATACTTGGTAAATACCGGCTGGAACGGTACCGGAAAGCGTATCTCGATCCGCGACACCCGTGGAATCATCGATGCTATCCTCGGTGGCGACATCCTGACCGCTCCGACCAAGAAGATCCCGTACTTCAACTTCGAAGTACCGACCGCTCTGCCCGGCGTTGATCCCGCTATCCTCGACCCGCGCGACACCTACGCAGATCCGTCGCAATGGGAAGAGAAAGCAAAAGACCTGGCAGGTCGCTTCATCAAGAACTTTGCTAAATACGAGACCAACGAGGCCGGCAAAGCATTGGTTGCTGCAGGTCCGCAACTCTAATTTAGAAAGTCTTTTTTCATAGAAAATGGCTGCTTCCTTATTGGGAGGCAGCCTTTTTTTTGTCCGCTTGCGGCATAAGAGGTCTCCTGCTCGCTATGCTCGCGAAAAATAGAGGAAAATTTTGGGGAATTAGGCATTTTTTTGGTGTCGGATTTTATGGAAAACAGTACCGGAATTTAGAATGGGGGTGTAATGGCGGTAAATGCTTGTGGGTCTGTGAATTATGGGATGGATTTTTTTTTTTTTTGAGTTGCATTTGGGAAAAAATGTTAGAAAAAATACAAGATATATTTGTTTATTTGCGGAAAGTTCCCTATCTTTGCGTCGCATTTGAGTAATCAGATGTTGTATGTCGTTTGCGTACTGCACCATTGGAACTGCCATATTGTAGCAATATGTATCGAAATGAAGGTAAAATGATGGCAGTGGGGACAAGAAAATGAGGGTTGCCAATTGGGCGGGAAAGATAAAAAACTATCGGCTCGGAGGAGCGGATGGGAGCTTTCTCGGCGGAACAGTGGGCAAAGGTGCGAAATCGGGTTAAGCTTGTGCAATAAAATAGATTACCTTAATTCTAATTGTATGTTGGCCAACAGGGTTGGCGATGTTTTATATATATGTTATCTCGTAAGCTAAAGGTTATAGTTGGTGTCTTGCTACTGGGTGCAGGCGTTATGCGTGCGCAGGTCGTCAGTACGGACTTCCACTTCTATTTCCGTCCCTACACTTCGACCTTTGACTCGGCGTATATGGGGAACGCAGCGGAAATAGATGCGATGAAGGACTACATGACCTACCTGCAAACCAAAATGGTGCAAGACAGTACCATCGAATTGCAGTCGGTGGTGGTTCGTGGCGAGTCGTCGCCCGAAGGTAGCGAACAGCTGAACCGCCGGTTGGCGCGTGAGCGTGTGGATGAGGTGTTAAAACTGACTCGTCAAACGCTGAATGTGCCGGAAAAAAAGATTACCCGTGTCAATAAATATATAGACTGGGACGCCCTCAAAGAGAAGGTGGCCATGTCGGATCTGGCGGAAAAAGAGGAAGTGCTGCGGGTGCTGAACGAAGACACGGCGTGGGTGAAATATCGTTTCCGCGGCGAGCGTATGGATGCGCGCGTGGTTCATCTGCAAGAGATAGACAGCGGGCGGGTTTGGAATAAGTTGGTGGCGGACTACTTCCCGCTGATGTGTAATGCGGGGGTGCTGTTTGTGACCAACAAAGCCGTGCCGCAACTGATTGGCGGACAGACCGGTACGATAGCCGTCGATTCGTTCAAAATGGCGGTGCCCGTATTTGAGCGGGACACGACGCCGGTGTTTGTGCCGGTGGTGGTGGAAAGCGTGCCAACACAAGATACGCTGAGCGCAGAGGAATGGCAACGGCATGTGACGCTGAAAACCAACGCCGTAGGTTGGGCATTGGGATTGGTGAACTTGGGCGTGGAAGTGGATCTCGCCGAGCACTGGTCGATGCAACTGCCGATCTACTGGTCGTCGTGGGACTACTTTAAGAATACAATCAAGCTGCGGGCGCTGATGATGCAACCGGAGGTGCGCTACTGGTTTAACGAAAACAACGAGAAATGGTTCGTTGGGGCGCATTTCGGCGTGGCTTGGTATAATGTGGCGTGGAACGGAAATGTGCGCATTCAGGACCAAGGATGGAACAAACCCGGATTGGGCGGCGGTTTGGCTGCCGGATACCGCATGCCACTGAGCAAAAAGAATCCGAAATGGAAAGTGGAATTCTCGTTGGGCGTGGGTGCTTATGCCATGCGCTACGACAAATTCAATAACTATAAAGACGGACTGAAGACCGAGAGCGGCAAAAAGGCATTCTTCTGCCTCGACCAAGCGGCGATCTCGTTCTCCTACTCGTTTGATACCAAGAAGAAAGGAGGCACAAAATGAAAAAACAGGTATTCCTTTCTGTCTTGCTCGTGCTGATGGCGGTAGTCTATACGGGCTGCGACATCCACGAATATCCGCATATCGGTGATGAGACGGCGATGGTGCTGAACCTAAATTTCGACACCGTGATGCCTATCTATAAGGAGGTGGTCTATACCAAAAACGGTCCGCAACGGGTGCGTGCCAACAATAATGCCGACTCGTACGATGTGCGCCATATCGTGAGCATCCACCGACTACACGACGGGCAGTATGACCGCACGGCGGACACGATAGTGCAATTCACCTGCGACCGTGTGGACAGCCTGAATTGCAGCCGCGTGCTGACGCTGCGTGAGGGCGAATACAAGTTCTTTGTATGGACCGATTTTGTGAACGAAGGCACGAGCCGCGACCTATACTACGACGCAAGCAACTTTACGGAGATTGCGCTGCGTGACCAAGCTAACTATGTGGGCGGGTGCGACTATCGTGACGCCTACCGAGGCGAGCAGACGGGGACTATCACCGTGCAGAAAACGGAGATGGAGAAACCGCTCAACGAGGTGACGATAGAAATGGAGCGACCGCTGTCGAAGTTCAAATTCGTATCGACCGACTACGATGAGTTCGTCAAACAACAAGTGGAGGAGGCTCGGAAGCGTGCGGGCGCACCGGAAGCGGGCGAGAGCGAATCGACGGAGCAACAGACCGTGAACATAGACGACTACAAAGTGGTGTTCCACTACATGGGATTCATGCCCTGCTCGTACAATATGTTTACCAACAAACCGGCGGACTCGTGGACCGGAGTACAATTCGAGAGTATGCTGCAGGTGGAGAACAACGAAGAGGTGTCGATGGGCTTTGACTATGTGTTTGTGAACGGATCGGAGGCAGGCGTGTCGGTGATGGTGGAAGTGTACAACAAAGAGGGCGTGAAAGTGTCGTCGTCGCCGACTATTGAGGTGCCGCTCATCCGTGGACACGTGACCATCGTACGAGGCGAGTTCTTGACCTCGATGTCGAATGGCGGCGTGATAATCGACCCCGGATTTGACGGAGAATACGATATATTCATACAGTGATAGTGCTTTGGGTGGCTCCATTAATTGATAGGGAACAGATATTCTCCATTAATGCCCATTAAAGAGCCATTAAAACAAGGGAACAAAAATGGTCAAATAGAAACCAAATATTCTCCGTTAATGCCCATTAAAGAGCCATTAAAACAGGGAATAAAAATGGTCAAATAAGAACCAAATATTCTCCATTAAAGCCCATTAGAGGGGTATTAAAACAGGGAACAAAAATGACCAAATAAGAACCAAATATTCTCCGTTAATGCCCATTAAAGAGCCATTAAAACAGGGACAAAAAAATAGGTTGAAATAATAATAATACATTAAATACAATCCCAATTAACATGAAAAAGAGTTTATTATCTATGTTTGCTGTGGCAGCGGGTCTGC
>CAVKVE010000115.1:0-6725 GCA_963659655.1 Bacteroidaceae bacterium
ACAAAAAAAAGAGAGCTGGAAACTCTCTTTTTTGTCGGGATGACAAGATTCGAACTTGCGACCTCCGGTCCCCCAGACCGTTGCGCTACCGGACTGCGCCACATCCCGATGCTTTTTTGGAAAAGCGGCTGCAAAGGTACGGCGAAAAAATGAAATGTGCAAATTTTTTGCAAATTATCACTCTATTTATTCGAAAAATGAGGGTGAAGGACTAAGATTATGACAAAAAAATTCTATATAGAGACCTATGGCTGCCAAATGAACGTGGCAGATAGTGAAGTGGTGGCAGCGATCATGCAGACGGCTGACGCAGAGATGACAGACAACTGGCAAGAGGCTGATATTGTGCTACTTAACACCTGTTCGGTGCGAGATAATGCGGAACAAAAAGTGGTTTCCCGCCTCAAAGAGCTGAAGTCACGCAGCGTGCAGAGCCGCTCGGAGGTGGTGCAGGAAGGACGGCACCTGACACTAGGCGTAATCGGCTGCATGGCGGAGCGCATGGGCAACGAACTGATTGAACGCTACGGGGTGGATTTTGTGGCAGGACCGGATTCGTATATGGACATCCCGAACCTGCTGGCACAATGCGAAGCGGGCGAGAAAGCGATGAACGTGGAGCTAAGCACGACAGAGACCTATCGAGAGATACTGCCGGCTCGTATCGGCAAGACAATCAGCGGATTTGTGAGCATTATGCGTGGGTGCAACAACTTCTGCTCGTACTGCGTGGTGCCCTATACACGAGGACGGGAACGCAGCCGTGATGTGGAAAGCATATTGGCCGAAGTGCGCGATTTGGCCGCAAAAGGATACAAAGAGGTGACGCTGCTGGGACAGAATGTGAACTCGTACCGATTCTGCCGAGAAGACGGCACGCAGGTGGATTTTGCCGACCTGCTGGAGGCTGTGGCGGAAGCAGTGCCCGAAATGCGGGTGCGTTTCACGACAAGCCACCCGAAAGATATGTCGGACAAGACGCTGGAAACCATAGCTCGACACAAGAATCTGTGCCGTTTTATCCATCTGCCTGTGCAGAGCGGGTCGAACAAAATACTCAAACTGATGAACCGAAAATATACGCGCGAGTGGTATTTGGAGCGGATTGCGGCGATCCGTCGCATACTGCCGGATGCAGCCATCGGAACGGATATTTTCTGCGGTTTCCACGACGAGACATTGGAGGACCAAGCGGAGACGCTCAGCCTGATGCGAGAGGTGGGATTTGACACGGCCTTTATGTTTAAGTATAGCGAGCGTCCGGGAACCTATGCACAAAAACACCTGCCCGACAACGTGCCGGAGGAGGAAAAAGTGCGCCGACTCAATGAGATAATCGCCCTGCAAAGCGAGCTGTCGTTAGCGAGCAATAAGCGGGAAATAGGCCACACGGTGGAGGTGCTGGTGGAGGGCTACTCGAAACGAAGCCACGAAGATATGTACGGACGCACCTCGCAATATAAGACGGTGGTTTTCCCGCGCAAAGGACGACATATCGGGGAGTTGGTTCGGGTGCGTATCACGGAGGCTTCCGCCGCTACGCTGCGAGGAGAATTGGTAGACGGGGAGTAAAAATGGAAAGTTGACTTTGCAAAATGGGCGAAAAATCGCATAATTCCCTGTAAATTACAGAAAAAATAGCGAAAAACGACATTTTTTTAGGCAAAATACTTGTGTGGTTCGGAAAAAGGCTGTACCTTTGCAGCCGAAAACAAATAAAATTTTCATAGTTAAGGTTTAGGTTTAATGGCAATAGGAGGCTGTGAAGTTTCCTATTGTTTTTTTCAAACTCAAGCCGTAACCGTGGAAGTGTGTGCTCGGAAACTTCGACACCTTAAAAAAAAGAAGTGCGAATAAGACGGAAACAGATAAATCCGATAAAAGCTTTTTTAGTAGTATGAAAAACAATCGTTCTTTGTGGCAAACGAGAAGCTATATCCCGGAGCCAACTTTGTCAGAGCCGAATATAGTGGCATCGAATACCGAAACAGAGGAAAACGAGGCCGCTGAACACAATCCGTTGTTGCCCGACTTTTCGGACATAGATGAGGTGCGAAAAGCATTTGTGATTAGCGAACTGATCAATCGCAAATATTGACGGCCAATCAGTCAGTAGAAACAATAAAAAAAGATAGCACTGCCGTTCTGCGGGATGGCGGGGCAATAGACAGTGAAATAATTTATACCATTACACATATTAAATACTAATCAATATGGCAGTAACTTATATGACTGCAGAGGGTCTGCAGAAACTGAAAGATGAACTACGCTTTTTAGAGAGCACAGAACGCCCTCGCGTGATTGCAGCAATTGCTGAGGCGCGCGACAAGGGTGACCTGAGCGAGAATGCGGAATATGATGCCGCAAAGGAGGAGCAGGGCGTATTGGAGAGCAAGATAGCCCAACTCAAAGGAAAAATAATGGATGCACGCATCATAGACCAAAGCTCAATCAAAACCGATGAGGTGCAGATACTGACCAAGGTACGCGTGCGCGTGAAGAAAACCGGTGCAGAGAAAACCTATCAGCTGGTAACGGAGGGAGAGGCGAACATCATGGAAGGCAAAATTGCCGTGACGACGCCTATCGCAAAGGGACTGATGGGCAAAAAGGTGGGCGATGTGGCCGAAGTGCAGGTGCCTGCCGGCAAGATGGAGCTGGAGATACTGGAAATCTCGCTGTAAATGGCTTGTATTATTGCGCTTGCCTGGAAACGGGCAAGCGCTTTTTATAACCGAAAAATAGAACGATTATGACACTATTCACACGCATTATCAATGGGGAGATACCATCCTACAAGGTGGCAGAGGACGACCGCTACTACGCATTTCTGGATATCAATCCGCTGACAAAAGGACACACACTGGTAATCCCTAAACTGCCGGAGCCGGAGGCAGACTATATATTTGACCTCGATGATGAGACCCTGGCGGGACTGATGGTGTTTGCCAAGCAGGTGGCACGGGGAATAAAGGAGGCCACAGGTTGCAAACGCGTGGGAGTTGCGGTGCTGGGTATGGAAGTGAACCACGTACATATCCATTTGGTGCCGATGAACTCGGAGAAAGATATGCTGTTTACAAATCCGAAACTGCAGCTGGCTGCGGACGAGATGGCGACTATCGCTAACTCGATTGCGGAGGCAATAGAGAAATTGTAAGGCACAGCTAAGGGAAATAGAAGGAAAAGGGAATGACTCCGATAGGGGCTGTTCCCTTTTTTGGTTCGCATAGAACTTGATAGATTGCATTTTTTTTTGTAACTTTGCGGGCTGATTGAAATTGAGGGAAAATGGATTGATTGAAATTAAGGGAAAAAAGTTTGAATTCTGTTTGAAAGTAGTATGCAGTTTAAGGATGTGATAGGGCAGGAGGAGGTGAAGGCAAAACTCCGGGCAGCGGTGCAAGAGGGACGAATCCCCCATGCACAATTGTTCGCAGGCGCACCCGGCTCCGGAAACATGGCGCTGGCTATTGCCTACGCACAGTATATCAATTGCCCTAATCGCACTGCAGAGGACTCCTGCGGCGTCTGCCCGACCTGTCTGCAATACAGCAAACTGCAACATCCGGATTTGCATTTCGCCTTCCCGCTTGTGACTGCAAAGACCGTATGCGACAGCTATTTCGGTCAATTCCGTCAGTTGTGTTTGGAAAAGCCGTATTTTGACTTGATAGATTGGTATGAGGTGCTGGAAGTGAAAAACCAACAAGGGCGAATCTATGACGAGGAGAGCGGCGAGATAGTGCGCAAACTGAGCCTGAAATCGTTCGGCAGCGGCTATAAGGTGATGATAATATGGCAGGCGGACAAGATGGGCGCAGAATGCTCGAACAAACTGCTCAAACTATTGGAGGAGCCGCCCGTAGGTACGGTATTTCTGCTGGTAAGCGAACAACCGGATATGCTGCTATCGACGATTCTTT
This sequence comes from Bacteroidaceae bacterium, assembly GCA_963659655.1. GTDB lineage: Bacteria > Bacteroidota > Bacteroidia > Bacteroidales > Paludibacteraceae > Colicola. Next base: position 3,927 of record CAVKVE010000115.1, read on the forward strand.
CACGGGTGCAGCGGGTGCAAATACCTCGCCTGACCGATAAGGAAGTGGCAACGGCACTTGTGGAGCGGAAAGGAATAGCGGAAGACCAAGCCGCCTATATTGCGCGTGTGACAAACGGGAACTATGTGGCGGCACGCCGAAAAGCAGAGGAAATGGAAGCGGAGGCGGATGCTGCGGACTTGGGCGACGAAAAACGAAACGACTTGGAGGACTTCAAAGCCATGATGCGCAATGCCTACACGATAGGCGTGCTGCAAGACAAGCAGAAAAAATACAAAGCACTTGCCGACCTGAGAGACTGGAGCCGACAAATGGCAACCATAGGGCGGGAGGCGCAAAAAAACTTCTTGCAATATGCGCAGCAACAAGTGCGGGAAAACTACATCAGCAACCTGAAACAGCCGATACTGAACTATCAGTCGGATGAGGAAAAAGCCTTCTCGGAGCGTTTTGCACCATTTATCCATTCGGGCAATGTGGAAGAGATAATGAACGAATTGGACAAGGCAGAGCGACAAATAACGCAAAACGCAAAGTCTGAAATGGTGCTGTTCGATATGTGCCTGCAGATGATTGTACTGCTGAAAAAGAAGCCGGTGTGAGAAACGGGTGAGGATTTTTTTTGGGGGGGTGAGAAAATACGATATACAGTGACTAAAAATACGATATAAAAGACGATATATAATTATGGAAGAAGATTTTACACTAAATAATGGGTCGTGTCGTTTCTCGGCACGAGGATGCAAACGCAACTCGGTACACATGCTGCCCGTGACGGACTGGCTGTGCGACCTGCCGGAAAATATCAAAGAATCGGACTTGGTGGAGGTGCAGTTCAAAAACACACGAAAAGGCTATTTTCACAACAGCCAACACCTGCCCTTGGAAAAAGGATCGGTGATTGTGGTGGCAGCTAACCCCGGAACAGACCTCGGCGAGGTGGTGCTGACGGGAAAATTGGTGCTGCTGCAGATGAAAAAGAATCACATTGACACGACTCGTTACGAGATACGGGATGTGCTGCGCTTTGCCACCGAACAGGACAAAGAGCGGGCAGAGGAAGCGCATGCCCGTGAGCAAGAGACGATGATAAAAGCGCGCCAATTGTCGAAATCGCTGGGGCTGGAGATGAAAATTGGCGACGTGGAATACCAAGGCGACGGGTCGAAAGCGATATTCTACTACATTGCCGACGGGCGAGTCGATTTCCGACAGCTGATAAAAGTGTATGCCGAGACCTTCCGAATCCGTGTGGAGATGAAACAAATCGGGGCGCGGCAAGAGGCAGGCCGAATCGGCGGTACGGGACCTTGCGGGCGGGAACTATGCTGCTCGACCTGGATGACCAATTTCTCGTCGGTAGGAACGGGAGCGGCTCGGCTGCAAAACATATCGCCCAACCCGCAAAAATTGGCGGGGATGTGCGCAAAACTGAAGTGCTGTCTGAACTACGAAGTGCCTGTATACGAGGAGGCAATGCGACAGATACCTGCCCGCTCGATTGCGTTGGAAACGAAAGAAGGTACCTACTATCAGTTCTCGGTGGACCCGCTGAAAGGCGAGATAACCTATTCGACCGACCAACGAATACCCGCCAACCTGCAAGTGCTGACGCCTGCGCGTGCCAAAGAAGTGATAGAGATGAACAAGCGAGGCGAACGGCCTGACACGCTGGGCGGGAAATCGACCACGGCTGTTGAGGTGACGGAAATAGGCTATCAGAATGTGGTGGGACAAGATGACCTGACACGATTTGACAAAAAGAAACGCAACGGAGGCAATTCGAACCGCAACCGACAAGACAATGGCCGCAACCGCCCACAGAGAGAGGGACCTCAAGACCGACAGGGGCGGCAAGACCCACCGCGTGAGCCACGCGACAATAGACAACCTAATCGTGGGCAACAACCCCGCGACAACCGACAAGGACAAAATCGCAATCAGCAACCTCGTGAGAACCGACCCAATCAGCCACGCAATAATGAAAGAGACAATCAAAATACTGGCCGTAATTAGTCTGCTCGGAAGCCTGTGCGCCTGCACGAGCAAGACCGTGTATTCGGAGTTTCGTTCGGTGCCGCTTCGGGAATGGTATACCGACTCGGTGCTGACCTACCGATTTGACATAGCAGACACGACGGCGAGCTATGAGATACAGATTTGTGTGCGGCACACGCAGCAGTATCCGTATCAGAATATGTGGCTGTTTGTGAGCAATCGGGCTGCCGGAGATACGGCACAAAATGCGTTGGATTCGGCAAAATTGGCTACTTTGCCGATAGCGCAGGACACGATAGAGTTCTACCTGGCAAACGACCGAGGCGTATGGCTCGGAAACGGCAAAAACGGACTAACGGAGATGCCTGTGCTATACGAGGAGGCATATCGGTTTGTGCACAGCGGCGAACAAGTGATAACGATACAACACGGCATGCGGGAAGAGCCGCTGCGGGGCGTGTCGGATGTGGGTGTGATAGTAACCAAAAACGAGCAAAAATAACGGATGGGAAAGAATAAATTAAAGAAATTTGCGGAAATGGACACATTTAAGAATGTGTTCCAATGTGGCGCTCGTGAGGTGCTTTCCGTGAACGAGGAGGGAGTGCGTGAAATAAAGCCCGAAAATGAGGTGGTGAAAATGGCGGGGCAATGGCGCACAAACTACTTCCACAACGATAATCCGATTGTGCTGGAATTGGGCTGCGGACACGGCGAATACACGGTGGGGCTGGCACAGAAATATCCGGAGAAAAACTTTATAGGAGTAGATATAAAAGGCGCTCGGATGTGGGTGGGAGC
>CAVKVE010000116.1:0-6376 GCA_963659655.1 Bacteroidaceae bacterium
ACCATAGAAAGCATAATCTCCAATACTTGTTACGCTGTTGGGGATAGTGATAGAGGTAAGACCCGTGCAACCACTGAAAGCACTGCTCCAAATACTCGTTACGCTATTGGGGATAGTGATTGCGGTTAATTTGCTCATACCATCGCATAGATAAGCAGGAATACTCTCTACCTCATTGCCAAAGGTAAAAGAGGTAATATTATCTTTTATGGAATAGAACGGAGCGTTAGAAGTATAACTCCAACCACCACATTTCTTGGCATTCCATACCACAGAGGTAAGACCTGTGCAACCATAGAAAGCCCTATCTCCCATACTATTTACATTCTCTGGAATGGTGATAGATGTAAGACTAGAACATGCTCGAAACGCATCCATCTCAATACTTGTTACGCTATTTGGAATGGTGATAGATGTAAGACTAGAACATGCTCGAAACGCATTTTTCACAATACTTGTTACGCTATTTGGAATGGTAATAGAGGTAAGACCCTTGCAAGCATAGAAAGCCTCTTCACCAATACTTGTAACACTATTAGGGATAGTGATAGAAGTAAGACCCATGCAACCCCTAAAAGCACTGCTTCCAATACTTGTTACACTATTGGGGATAACTGTTGTTTTACAACCTTGTTTGAGTGTATTCGTTTCTGTCACTATAATTGCATTACAATTATCACGACTATCAAATACCGTATTACCGCTTTCAACAACCAAAGAGATAAGACCAGTGCAACCTTCGAAAGAAGAGCCTTCAATACTCGTTACGCTGTTGGGGATAGTTATAGCAGTAATACTCCTGCATTCTTCAAAAGCATATCCTCCAATATTTGTTACACTATTGGGAATTGTAATAGTGACAAGATTAGTGCAACCACGAAATGCCCTATAACCAATACTTGTTACACTATTTGGAATCGTGACAGAGGTCAGACTAGTACTACGCGAAAAGGCATAATCTCCAATACTTGTTACATCATATATAACATCATTATATGTGACTGTTGAAGGAATAATAGCGACATTACCAAAATACTTTCCTGAAATATGTTGAGCAACGGTTGCCGTTTTAGTAGAACTATCTAAGGAATAGCATAGGTCTCCTATTTCGACTTTATCGGCTGCATAAACGGACACCACACTCAATAATGCAATGAGCGTTAGTAAGATATTTTTCTTCATAATACTGTTTTTTATTTGCTGTCCTTTGCGACAATTGATCAATATCTGCAGTAAGGACTACACTGTGTGATTGGTTTAACAAGCGCATAAAGACCATAAAGTGGTCTTACATTCTACTTTACCTCCACGCCCGTCAGCGTGTAGGTCTTTCCATTGCGGAGGATATAGACTTGCCCGTTGAAGAGAACCTTGCGAGGGGTGGTTGTATCGTTATCGGCTTGTGTGTCATCTATTGCTGTGGCGGGGACAAACTCGGCTTTGAGGGTCAAGTCGCTGACTACTGCGAATCGATAGGGATTATAACTCTGACCATTGCTCCATTGCTTGAACTCATAACCGCTATTGGGAAAAGCCTGCACAGATGCCTGCATGCCATACTCAAAAACGCCTCCTCCCGAAACAACGCCTTGCAGTATATCACAAGTTACCGTAATGGTAAATTGGTCAATAGCAAACTCGGCTGTGTAGGTAGCATCACTCTCTATCGTTATTGTGCGAGGATTATCGGTATTGCCATCACTCCATTGTGCAAAATGGTAATGCTCGTTAGCAATGGCCGTCAGCGTAGCGGTTGTGCCATAGTCGAATTTGCCTGCGCCCTCTACACGACCATTCTTTGCTGAAGTGGAAATAGTATATTGATTGGGCGCAAACACAGCGGTATAGGTGGCGTCGCCATCGACTGATACCGTGCGGGGATTATCGGTATTACCATCGCTCCATTGCGTGAAATGGTAATGTTCGTTGGCGACTGCCGTCAGTGTTGCAGTTGTGCCATAGTTGTACACACCGGCACCTTCTATCTTGCCATTTTCAGCCGACACAGAAATAGTGTGTCTGTCAATAGCAAAAATAGCCCTTAAAGTAATGTTTTTGGACATGACAATGGTACGCGGATTATCCGTATTACCATCACTCCAACGCGCAAAATGATAATGCTCGTTGGCGACAGCAGTCAGCGTAACCGTAGTACCATAGTTGTATGTGTCAGCACCTTGAACAGAGCCATTCCCATCCGCAGTCACAATGAGGGTATATCGATTTATTGCGAATTCTGCCGTATAAGTAGCATCACCATCAACTGATACTGTCCGTGGGTTATCGGTATTGCCGTCGCTCCATTTTGTGAAATGATAATGTTCATCTGCAACAGCCGTCAGCGTGGCGGTTGTACCATAGGCATATTTACCTGCACCCTCTATATGACCATTCACGGCTGTGGCTGAAAGTGTATATTGATAAGGAGCACACACTGCTTTCAAGTTCACATTTCGGGTTACAGTCAAGGAACGGGGATTATCGGTATTGCCATCACTCCATTGACTGAAATAGTAATGCTCGTTTGGAATGGCTGTCAATGTAATATCTGTCCCATAATCATACTCTCCAGTTCCCTCTACACTACCATTCTCGGCTGATGCAGAAATGGTGTGTCTGTCAATAGCAAAAATAGCCCTAAAAGTAATGTTTTGGGACACGACAATGGTACGCGGTTTATCCGTACTACCATCACTCCACCGCACAAAATGGCGATGTCCATTCATTGGTACAGCCGTTACTTTTACCTGTTGCCCCACATCACATTTGATAGTATTGGCACTGCCACAGCCATCGGCATAGAGTGTAAGTGTTGCATAGCTGGTGGCATTGCACCATCCTGCTATTGTCAAAGCAATAATACATAATAAAAGTTTCGCTTTCATAATATATTCTATTTATTGTTTTCCAATAGCCGCAAGTCTTTATTATGAGACATATCGCTCTGAAAAACAGGCAATATCGGCATGAGTACTGCTCCGCCTACATAAAGAACTGCTGTGAATAGGAAACAGAGTCCAAACAGACATCCCGTACGATTTATACAGCATTCTCCTACTATGAGCGCACTAATTTTATAGCCTATCAAAATGCTCCAACCAAGTATAATAACTCCTGCCACAAAAAGTGCAACCTTAGAGGTGGATATCTTGCTACCATTGAGCGGATTCGTAGAATGATCTAACTTATAAATATCGGAAAAGACGCTATATACCGTTTCATTGCCCGGCCATTCTGCGGTCTCTTTCGTAGAGTTATCTTTATTATTGGCAACAGCAGTATTGGCAACTAATCGTTTCTCGAAAGTAACCAATAGGACATTCCAGTGTTGCCACCAATAGATATACCCTTTTACAGATAAAAAGTTTGCCACACTTATTAGGTATCCCATACACAAGATAATCCAACTCAACACATCGGACGATTCGGAGATGGAATAGTATCCCACAAACATAGCACCGATAATCACATAAAAGTAACTTGACCACCGTGTAAACTGCTCATAATGAAAATTGCGAGCCTGAATAATGGTCTGATACTGATTCTTTTGTTCTTCTGTCATAATATTATAATTTTAATGTTATACAATACTTCTTATAAATCTCTATGGACAAACAGGGCGAACAGACATACTATAGAAACGACCGTATTTGTGGTTCTTGCGCTCACCTGTTGACTCGAACATAATGCCCCATGCGCAGTAAGATTTTTCTATATAGAGTGTTGAAGACCAATAGCAGCCGCGGTCGCTTCCGTCGCCTTTAAGACCCGCAGCGGGGAGAAAAATGGAGTTTCCATTTGTCCTGCTGGTTACTCTGTAACCATCTACACCATTCTGTGCGGTCCATGTCCATGTGCAGTTGTCTAACAACTCTGTCCATTCGTTATGGGTTGGCATACGCCATGGATCGCCCCAATTAACAGTAGCGGCATCATCTTCCGGATCCAATGTCGTTTTATGGTCGGCGAAATGACCATAGCCATACATTTCATCGCAGCAGTACTTGGTAAGGTCGTCATAATCATTGTTAGAGTACTTATAATTAACCCATCCACCTCGTAGACTTGGTGTAATTTCTCCCCATGAATAACAATTTCCGCTGCCTTCGGGGGTAGTGGTACCAACATTACATGTTGCCCATTTAATGTCACTCGGCAAACCAAGATTCACCCAAGTATAGCCATTTTCTTGACCGGTGGTGCTACGCACATCCGTAGATTGACCGTTTTGGCTGCAATCGTCATAGATTGCGACCTCTACCTGCTTCTGCGCCCATACCGATACTCCCATCAGTAGGGTAAAACTCAAAAAGATAGGTTTTGTTTTCATCACAGAAAAAAATTATTTTGATTTTTCAACACACGGGTCAGTTGGCTCAAGCCAATCTATACGCAGTGATTTGCAATAAGACAATAGCGGACATATTATCCATAGTGCTATTGCAGTAACCCACAGTACATACGGACGGTAACAACAATCTATGCCTAACAAGTTTATCACCCAATTGCTTGCTCGGAATCCGATCAAGATACTCCACCCCAAGACCATCATTCCCGCCACAACAATAAGCACCTTTTCCGGTGAGATGTTACGACCTTTGAGCAGACCGCATGATTTCTTCGATTTAGGCTTTTCTGCCAAAGCATTATATACAGCCTCTTCTTTGCACACCTTCTCCTCGAAATTCTTCAAAAGGCGATTCCATTGGTTCCCCCAATAGACATATCCCTTAATAGAGAGACAGTTTGCCACACTTGTTACATAGCCGATACCTAAAACCACCCAACCTGATAGTCGGCTATCGGCTGCATTTACTGCGGGTGTCTGCATTATAAAATAGTACCCAATAAATAATACAGCAATAGCTAGATAGAAATAACCTGACCTCCGTGTAAACTGCTCATAATGAAAATTGCGAGCCTGAATAATGGCCTGATACTGATTTCTTTGTTCTTCTGTCATAATATTGGAAATTTGAAGTTATACAATAAGTATTTCTGATTTTACATAGGGAAGATATGATTCTACCCCTATGCGTGTTCCTTAATTGATGTGTATGGGCTACGGGCAAACAGGGCGAACATAGAGACCGCTACAGCGCCCGCTGCGGTCCCTGGATGCACTATTTGAGTCAAGGGAAAGGCTCCACGCATTGGAAGGGTAGTATACATCGAGCGATGAAGACCAATAGGTTGTGGCGGGAAAGAAAATGGAATTACCATTCGTCTTGCTTGTTACTCTGTAACCATCTACTCCTTTTTGCGTAATCCAAGTCCATGTGCAGTTGCTTTGCAACTCGATAAAATCTGTATTAGTGGGCATACGCCAACTTCCACCAAAAAATATGTGGGCGACATCATCTTCAAGTTCTAAAGTAGTCTTGTTGTCCGTGAAGCCATCCTCGCCATACTGAGTGTTGTTGCAATACTTGGTCAGTTTATCACCTTTATTAGCAGAACTACTAACATACTTGCAGGATGAATCCAAATTTGACTTGGGCAATACTGCGCCCCAGGTATAGGCGTTGCCACGACCTTCAGGGCTGGTAGCACCAACATTGCATGTTGCCCATTTAATGCCACTCGGCAAACCAAGATTAACCCATGTATAGCCGTTTTCTGTCCCCGTAGTACTACATACATCTATGGTTTGACCATTCTTGCTACAATCGTCATAGATAGATATTGCTACCGGCTGCTGCGTCCATGCTGGCACTCCTATCAGCAGAACTATACTCAATGAGATAAGCTTTGTTCTCATACTTAATTGACTTATCTGTCTCCACTTTGTTATTCGGCTATCGACTTTCTCCGTTGTATTATATAGTTTGTTCACCTATATGCATACAAAAAACGCGGACTTCTGTTTTGTAAATCCGCTGTTGTGGTCCTAGGAAAACCCGTTTATTCGAAAATACTTGCAGAAACCCACGCGTGTATATCGTACTTATCGCATACCCTTATGGGTACACGCAAGTGTAGATACACCCATGAGCATCTACTAATTCTTGCTATCGAATAAAACAATTGAAATTTCTCAGGTTTCAAGAAGTCGAATTGCAAGCGTTAGTAAACGCTTTTTGTATGTAAACAAAACCCACCTTTCCCCTTTCTCGGGACACCACTGCGTCCGTCAACGAAAGTCTTCGCGTGAGTTTTGCGCTGCAAAGATAGTACTTATTTTAGAAATATGCAAATGGTTGTTGGTAGTTGAGTGTTGAGAGTTGAGTGTTTAGTGCAGTTTAGAGTGGATAGTTGAAAGTCTATAGCCGCAGGCGAGGCGCCCGCGTCCCCGGTTGCGGTGCGCATATCCGGTCGGACGAACGCCTCATATACATATACAACAAAAAAGAGGCTGCTTGATTTGGGTCAAACA
>CAVKVE010000117.1:0-1595 GCA_963659655.1 Bacteroidaceae bacterium
CTAATCCCATGCTATCCTGTATCATCTGTTCGCGTCATTCGGATATATCCCCGGAACTGAAACAAAATATCCAAACCACAATTGGTGTGGCGTACGAGTTGGTCGTGATTGACAACTCCCGCAACGAGTATTCTATCTTCTCTGCCTACAACGAGGGTGTACGCCGTGCCAAAGGGGATATCCTTTGTTTTATGCACGAGGACATCGAGTATGTTACGCCAAACTGGGGCCGCATTGTTCAGCGTGAAATGCAAACCCCCCAAGTAGGTTGTATAGGTGTCGCAGGCACTTATTTTATGCCGCAAAAACTTGCTACATGGTGTTCTGTCTATGCAAATATAGGGCAATGGATATACAAAGCGCCGGATGGCAATTTGGTTACATACGATATGGGAAAAGGCATATCGGAAGACAATAGTGTTCTTGCTGTAGTTGTCGATGGATTATGGATGTGTATTAGGGCTTCATTATTCGACCAAATTAGGTTCGATGAGGATACATATCATGGCGGTTTCCATTGCTATGATTTGGATATATGTATGCAAGTACATAGTGTCGGATATGAAGTTCGAGTCAGTACGGAAATTATGATGATTCATGCATCTATGGGGAATGTGAACTCGGATTTCTATGAGAGATTGGAAATATGGAATGCGAAGTGGCACTCGGCTCTTCCTATGCTCGCTGTTCGCGGGGAGGGGGGGGCTGCGCAAGAAAGAGAATTGGTTCTTCAAACCATCAGCGATATTATTACCGAAAAGGACAAGCGATACTATGATTTGTACACCTCCAAAGCGTATCGCTTAGGACATTTCCTATTAAAGCCTATTCGGGTTCTCAAACGATTGCGAACAAAAATACATGGAAAAAAGAAATAAACTATTTGTCATTATTGTAACTTATCGGGGGAAGCAGTGGTATGAGCGGTGCTTCGAGTCGTTGCGGCAATCGGAAGAACCTATTCATACGGTTGTGGTGGACAATGCTTCTGATGATGGAACGGTGGAATACATCCGTACGCATTATCCCGAAGTGCACCTAATAGAACAAAAACAAAATCTTGGGTTCGGCAGAGCAAACAACATCGGTATCCGCTATGCTATGGAACAAGGATGTGACTATGTGTTCTTGCTCAATCAAGATGCGTGGATAGAACCCTATACATTTTGGAAACTGCTTCGCATACACCAAGCGCATACGGAATATGGATTGCTCAGCCCGATGCACTTGGCAGCAGACAAACAACACATAGAAGACGGGGTGCTGCACTACATATCCGAATACAGAACTACGGACAGGTATATGGTGGAGGATATGTATTTCGGGCGAGTAGGAGAAATATATGATACCCGATATATCAATGCCGCAGCGTGGTTGCTACCCCGCAAGACATTGGAAACAGTGGGAGGATTTGACCCTATCTATTTCCACTATGCGGAGGATGATGACTATCTGCATCGGGTGCGCTATCACGGATGGAAAATAGGAATATGTCCGCAGGTGCGAGTAGTGCATGATGCGGTACGCCCCAATAAGGTAACTACACCGGCGCAACAACTACAGCGACACAGACAGCAACTGCTGACGCAATACAC
>CAVKVE010000117.1:1925-4358 GCA_963659655.1 Bacteroidaceae bacterium
CATAGCATCGTGCAAATAGAGAAAGGCGGCGTGCTTGATATACGACAGGGAGAGATGACGATAAATAATTCGTGGTTCGAAGGGCGTGATAGGCGCTACAAAAGCGAACTTCGCATTATGGGGGGGGGTAAAATGGTAGTTGAGGGAGATTTCCATTTGTTTCAGGGAGCGTCTGTATTTGTAGGGAAAGGGGCTACTTTGGTAGTACATGGCGGGTGGAGTTTCTTGAATACAAATGCAACTCTCAATTGTCACGAACGAATAGAGATAGGGCGAGGGTGTGCCATTTCGGACAATGTATGTGTAGACGATTCGGATTCGCATGTGATAGACGGCAATGAAAAGGGAATGACCGCACCGATAGTGATAGAAGACCATGTGTGGATAGCGAAGAATGTAACGGTGCTGAAAGGGGTAACGATAGGCGAAGGAGCAATAATAGGAGCGGGAAGCGTGGTAACCCATTCCATTCCGCCGCATTGTTTGGCAGTGGGCAATCCGGCGAGAGTAATTCGAGAAAATGTAGCGTGGAAATAGATAGTTGGGGCTATCAAAGGAATGATATATGCAATGAACCCTAACTGTTCCTATGCGTTGGTACTCGACATAAATAGATATTATGCGAAAAAATAATGGAAGACAAAGGACAGATATTGCTATACCAAACAGTCAATGGCACCAGTAGGATAGAGGTGCGATTGCAGAATGAAACCGTTTGGCTAACACTCGACCAAATGGCGGAACTCTTTCAACGCAACAAATCCACCATCTCGCGCCATATCAAGAACATCTTGGAGATGGCAGAACTGAATGAAGAAGTGGTAGTTGCATATTTTGCAACAACCACTCCGCATGGGGCTATAGAAGGAAAAGTACAGAAACATAATGTGGCGTTCTACAATCTCGATATGATTATTTCTGTCGGCTATCGGGTCAATTCGCTTCGTGGGGTACAGTTTCGGCAATGGGCTACATCCGTCTTACGAGAGTATTTGATAAAAGGTTTTGCGCTCAACGATGACTTACTCAAGAACGCAGGCAACGGAAATTATTTTGATGAACTTCTATCGCGCATACGCGATATACGCTCTTCAGAAAAGGTCTTTTATCGCAAGATATTGGAAATATACGCTCTTAGCATAGATTATGACCCTCGTTCAGAGACTACGCAGCGTTTTTTTCAAACGGTACAAAACAAAATGCATTTTTCTGCTCATGGGCATACTGCTGCCGAGTTGATATATGCGCGTGCTGATGCAGAAAAGGATTTTATGGGGCTTACTTCTTGGACAGAAGTAATACCACAGCGGCACGATGCTGAGATAGCGAAGAATTATCTGACAATGGAGGAGTTAGATACACTCAACCGGATAGTGAGCCTCTATTTGGATTTTGCCGAATTGCAAGCGCAAAATCATACCCCGATGTATATGAGTGATTGGATTCAGAAACTGGATGATTTTCTCAAATTGTCAGGGAAAGAACTGCTTACTCATGCGGGAAAGATTTCTGCGGAGGTGGCGAAAACGAAAGCAAATGCAGAGTACGATAAGTTTCATACTCGCATACAGCAGCAACTCTCCCCCGTAGAACTCCATTTCTTAGATTCTCTCGAAGCTGAACAAAAGCAACTGCAACAACAGAAACAATCAAAAAATAGAGCAAAATAACTTTCGGCTTATTGTATAGGTTGCTCAATGAAATAATGGTTATGTTTTCTACTCCGATATTACTCATCACATTCAATCGCCCCGAACATACGAGGCGAGTACTGGAGCGCATCCTTGAGGCAAAACCGCAAAACTTGTATGTGTTCCAAGACGGGGCACGAGAAGGCAACGAACGAGATGGACAGAACTGTGCGGAGGTGCGACACACAATAGAAGAACTTTGGGGCAAGTACATTTCGAACCATTCTACCATCGCTCAAGGTGGGGAGGCAACCTTGCATCGGTATTATAGCGATACAAATTTAGGGTGTGGTCCCGGACCCTATACGGCTATCAGTTGGTTCTTTACAAAAGAGGAAAAAGGGATTGTGATGGAAGATGACTGTTTGCCGCATATAGATTTCTTTGGCTACTGTGAGGAATTGCTGAATAGATATGCAGAGGATGGACAAGTGCAATTCATCAATGCTACCTTGTATGATAACAAATGGCATTGCCGTGCGTCTTATGGCTTTTCTCATTATATGGTGACGGGTGCATGGGCTGCATGGAGGCGTTCGTGGAAAGGGTTTGACTTGGATTTGCAGTCAGTGAATGCAAAACAATTTCGGAAACAGGTACATACCTTGACCGGTAATCGGGCTGAGGCTGATTGGTGGTACTATAAGGTGTTGGAGATACAAACAGACAAGTCGAAAAAGAGTTATTGGGACTATCAAATGCAGATACTTCTTTTCCAACATTCTGCCTTGACCATTCATCC
>CAVKVE010000117.1:4605-6317 GCA_963659655.1 Bacteroidaceae bacterium
ATGAACTATAAGAAACTGAAACATGGAAAATGATAATCCCATTCGAGTACTTTCTATCTGTACTTCGGATGTAGCGGGGGGGGCGGCTCGTGCTGCCTATCGTATTCATACGAGTGTGCGGGACAGGCAGATAGACAGCCAAATGTTTGTGAAACAGCGGGGAACAAATGACGCAACCGTTCATGAACTCTCGGAATATACTCCCAACCATATAATCTATAAGGCTTTCGATTGGGTGGCAGGTAAACTGAAAAATAAGTATCAGCATTACCAATGGAGCCGGTACCCGAATAGAGATGCCAATTATAAATCGGATTTGCGTTCCACTTGTGTCTTTGGCGCGTTCCGAGCATATCAGTATGACATCATTCATCTTCATTGGATAAATCAGCGCTTTCTCCCTCTTTCTTTATTGCCGAAATTGCACAAACCTATCGTTTGGACACTGCACGACTCGTGGCCTTTCTGTGGCGTGTGCCATTATTTTTTAGACTGCGAAAATTATCAACAACAATGTGGCTGTTGCCCGCAATTGGGGAGCAAAAATGCCACGGATTTATCCTATCAGGTTTGGAAAAAAAAGAAGCAAATATATAGTCAACTGGACTTGCATATTGTTTCTCCAAGCAGGTGGCTTGCAGACTGCGCTCGAAAGAGTTCGTTGTTCTCGGATGTGGATATTCGTGTGATACCCAACTGCATAGATACGACCCTATACAAACCCTTGTCGGAGTCAGAGGCGATAAGTAATCTTTCTGCCGCGCAAAAGCAAAATGTGGCGGTTAGCCGCATTTTGCGCGCGGCAGGAGAAAAGGCTGAAAAGCCGTTTGTCCTATACGGGGCTGTCAACGCTGCCACGGACAGGATAAAAGGCTTTTCAAGCCTTTTATCCGCGTTGAAACTTTTGGATAAACAAGGATTTCAGGCAAATCTGGTGGTATTTGGTGCAAACGAAACGGACTTACCATTGCATTTTAACCACATCGATGTGATATTTGTCGGGTATATCTCGAATACCGATTTGTTGGTTGCTTTATACAATATAGCAGATGTAATGGTTGTGCCATCCCTAACGGAAAACCTGAGTTGTGCTATTATGGAGAGCCTTAGTTGTGGTACGCCTGTTTGTTGTTTCCATATAGGTGGGAACGGCGATATGGTGGAACATAGAAAGAATGGGTATCTTGCAACGGAAAATGATTGTGAAGAACTGGCTACGGGTATCAAAGAATGTATAGCCCATTCTGCAGAATGGGGAGCTGCTGCACGAGAATCTGTTCTACGCAAATACACCACAGAGATTGTGGCAAAACAATATGTAGACCTATATAAGGAAATTGCATTAAACCATAATAAGCAATGACACTCAAGGAACGAAATATCACATTTGATATACTGAAGGGTATCGGTATTTTGCTTATGATGTGGTGTCATTTGACGCAAACACACAATCCGTTTGTCTATTCATTTCATATTCCTTTATTCTTTTTACTCTCCGGATACTATGCGAAGACAAACCATGCATTTATAGGGGGGGGGTATTCGCATACAACAAAGAATATCAATAGATTAGTAGTTCCTTTTGTGGTAACCATGCTCCTGCTGTGTCTATGGGGAGCACTGCAAGCTGTTCTCAAACACAATATAGGGATGGCACTTCGGTTTCCGTTGTCTATACTATGGGCAGGTGGTGACCCTATTTTCTCCGACAA
>CAVKVE010000118.1:0-6283 GCA_963659655.1 Bacteroidaceae bacterium
ATGTTGACTCATAATTTTTGGTCACTAATGTGTCAACTTTTTCCGTACTAAGACAGTGTCTATACGACTGACTAAGGAATTGTTTTGTATTTCATTCCTTTGTGCAGAGTGTGTCGGCGTTTGTAGATATGTCCAATACAGAGAGCAGTAACTACCAAGCCGAAGCCCCAATGCCATAACCCAATAAACGAGTTGGCACCCTCGACAAACAGCAGGGCTATACCTGTTCCCACGAGCAATAGAAAAGTCTCCGATAGCACAATGGTAACGGGGCTTTTGCGTCCGCGTCCCCTGCGGAAAAGCGATTTGTACCATGCCTTGTGCATAATGACATGCTCCACGGCGGCTTGCTCCTCAGAAGAGGTGGTCTCTATATTGTCAAATGGATTGTGTATGGGTATTATTCATTATTGCCATCTTTTGTACTCCACGAGTAACTGCCCCGTTTAAGATTTGAAGATACGCGGCAAAAGTACTACTTTTTTTGTTTCAACCGCTTGTATGTTTCCGAGTATAAGCAAACACTTTTTCCGAGAATTGGTATAATTAGTCTTATAGTCAAAATTGTAGACTAAAAGGCTGTAAGTTTCGGATGAGTTTTACCTCTATTTTATCGGATCGATACAATAGTCACGGCGGAGGCAGGACTTGCAGTGCTTCCCTATCCACACCATATCGAATTGTGCCATTGCCGCCTCTACCAATGCAGGCTCATCGGTCAGTATCCCCGCCTCGAAATTGCGCTTATGCTGCCCTTTCATACCGATGCCCGCACCCGTCAGGTTCGCACTGCCGATATATGCCGCCTGCCCATCGAAAACAAGCAGTTTGAAATGCACACGAGGACACAACACACGCTCCAAGCCGCTGAACAAAACCGGATACCGGTCAAAATCCTCACGGAAATTCGGTCCCGGCTCCTTAGCATGAATGAGACGCACCTCTACGCCCCGCTCTATCAGTTTGGCCAACACACCAAGCAGCGGCACCTTCTGCGTTCCTCGTTGCGCCATACTCGTTCCGCGACTACCACCCACTGCCCGCCCACACGATGACGGCAAGTCCACATAGAGGTTTTATATCCGCCGTGCCAATCCACAGCGAGTGCCGCACTTGCACAATGCGTGTCAGCACCTCCGTATAATGGGCAGTATCAGCAATATAGGTAGTCATAGACAAAGAATAGTGTGTTGTATCAGGAAACTGCTGCAAAGATACAACTATTTTCTGCGATAACCAAACGGACTACAAAGAGAATAGACGCAACACTTGGGAAACGGTTTCGAATGTAATACCGACAACGGGGTCGGTTTGCACCCAATGCCAACGCATCTCATCATTGAGGCACACATCCTCGTCGTCAAGAATGGCGTAGTGCGTATAGGGATGCTCGTCTAACCATTGTTGTATCTCCACTCCTTTCGTCTGCGGACTTGGCGGCATACCAGTTAGCAACCACTCGTCCGAGCGTTCTGAGGGCGTTACGCCTGCTATCTGTCCAGGCAAACTGCGTTCACGCCACATCTCTCGCAGCGTTCCAAATCCAAGCATTTTCCACGAAGAAGAAACAATTATATTCGGATTGCTCTGCTCCACAATACGCCGAAGTTGCTCCACTACCTGCGTATCGAACACCTCGCCGTACTCATCCCGATACGACGGAGTGCCCGTATTGAGCACTCCGTCGAAATCGAGAAAAAGGATGTTGTTATGTGGTTGGTCTTGCATTACAGTGTTGATTAATAGACCTCTATCCGTTTTGTATGTCTAACTTCACCCCAGTGCCAATACGCATAGAAATCACGCCCATCGAACTCGCTCATTGTGAACATGAACAAATATGTCCTTTGCCGTAGCAAAGGTTGTATCATCCAATTCATCATAATATATCGAATTGGTCGTACAAATTGCAGAATACAACTTAAAGAAGTTTTCCCTTTCAATATCGTTGAGATGATGTTCATCACAGAAATTAAGCACCTTGCTAGTTAAAATATCTCCAACACGATACCATTTATTTCCATTTGAATCTACATAAAGACCAACGCAATTCGTTTCGGTGTCCTTCCATAAATGAAAACCGGTACGGCTATGCTCCACCCCGTCCTCTAATTCGTCCTCCGATTCATCATCCAACTTAGGAACAGCCTCACATTGGGTTAGGTTAAAATATAAATGTCTTGTCGGGCGGCAATTCCGTTCAGTCGTATCCGCAGAATCATAGTATTTACGATAATACACAAAACTACCGCACAGCCCAATATACAACGCTGCCAAACGCTGCATACCATCAAGAACACAGTAGAAATCATCTACCGAAAAAGTATCAATGGGTTCTGTATAATAGATATCCATTGGTCTGTTACAGTCTCTAAAACGCAGGAATTGAGTCGAAGTTTTGGCATCACCTCGAACCTTCCAGAACACCATTGAACCTATTGGATAGCCTTTAACCAAACTATGGAACAGATACTCTACCGTATCTGCAGACCATTCGAAATCGCATCCAATAAAGAATAACAAGTAATTGTTTCGTCGAATGTTCTCTATTGCCTCCGCAACAGTCATTGAAGATTGAATAGTTTTCATAATGTTACTAATTTTAGTGGTTCTGTTTGTTATTGGTTTTAACTTCGCCGCAAAGGTACACCACATAACTGCTACAACACGGCGGTAGATAGAGAAAAGAGCGTTTTTTGTATAAAATCACGACTATATTATATCGTACAGAAGCCCAAAACCGCCATTCTTACAAAAAGACGAGGGAACAACTGTGTTGGTCGCTCCCTCGTCTTTGATAAAGTTAATATGCATTGAGTAATATCTCTACTATCTTTTGTTTGCGGCTTTGGATATTCTCCTTTGTCCATTGTACATCCGGAGTCATATCCTGCACCTCACGCTGCTGATACAAAACATTGTATGTCTCGCGTTTCTCTGCAAACGGACGATTGCCGATACTTGCGTTGTGCGAACCACTCAGCAACAGATAGTTACCGAGACAATTGAGTTGGTTCTTATAAAAATCCTCGTCGTATTCGGGATAACCGTTTGCAGGTTGCTCATTGTCCGTTTGTGGTGCGATGTGTTCCAATTGGAACTCGCCTCGCTTGGAGTAAAGCACCTCGTCATAGCCTTTTTTCTCTTCGTTGATAAGATGGTTTTCGTAGCAAAGCAGTAATATCTTAGCGGTATTCGAATCAAACCATGTGTTGTTCAGTGCAGCGGCAAACTGTTGTTTGTCCCAATACGACCACCACCAATCGGGCGTACCTTTCATATACTCAATATGTTCCACCACTTTTTGCAAACCGTTTTCTTGCCCCATAGACCGGAATACATTGTTAAGGCGGGTGTTGAGTTCTGCGCGGGTACCAATCACTTTTGCACGGAGTAACAGACTATCCAAAGCTTCAATCATAACCATAAACTCGCTGACATTGGCATTCAGTGCTATACCTTTAATCCAAAATGGAATGGAAATAGGTTTATTGCCCAAAGCCAGAAGCAATTGAACGCTATTTTCTTGCGCATACCGAGAACTGTATAATTCTTGTACGGCATCAAAACTGTTGGCAAGAGTACGGGTAAAATCCTGTACAAACACACAACCCGGGGTCTGTAGATTCTTTTTTATTCGTTCGTCCGTGTTGTCTATACAGAGATCGTTGTAGAATATTTTTGCCGTATAGTTCAATACATCATCTTCGTTGATGTTTGCTTCTGTGGTGGCAATATTCTTGTAGATATTCTCAAAACGGTCTTTGATATCTTTGAGCAAGGCATCTTTTTGTCCGCCGCCATAGAGCAAAACCTGATAAATAAATTGTGCTTTGAGAACTTCCAATCGTGTTGGTTTTTTACCGCGGTTATTTTGGAATAGGAAAATCTGTGTGGCTTCCGTCTCATCTTTTACGATATGCGTAGAGCAAGAAGCGTCGTTCAATAGGGTGATGAAACGGCAAATATCCTCCTCTGACAATTCCTTCAACTGCGTTTCAAAATAATTGTATGCAGCCACCAAACGCTTCTCTGATTCAGTATCCAACGAGTGCGATACGGGTACACCGTCCATCAATTCACGCAGTACCAAGTCATCATAATCCACTGTTGTAAGATGGTATTTCCCGGATAATTTGATAGTCATCTTTTTGCTAAAGTCCTCATCTTCCGTCAACGGACGAATGGTTTCCAAGCAATGGTAAGCGGCAGATAGGAACAACATACCAGTGGTCAGTCGTTGTTGTCCGTCAATTACTTCATATTGCGTATCGCTTTTTTGTTGAAACAGGAAATGTCCTAGATAGTATTTAGTGGGGATACTCCGGTAGGAACATAAATCCTCGTAAAAAGTGTTTACTTGTCGTCCTTTTTCGTTGGTATCCCACGAATAGGCGCGTTGATAACTCGGCACAACGATAAAATTATGTGCCAACATTCCTGCAAATGTGCATGTAGTTTCCATAATGGTTAAGTATTTAATTGTTAGTATTATGTATATGTTCGTTCAAGTATTATGTATATGTTCGTTCAAGTTTTAATTCCGCCGCAAAGGTACTCCGTCTAACCGCCACAACACGGCAGTAGACTAAAAAAGAGCGTTTCTTATATAAATTTAGTGTCGTTTAGACCATGCGCGTCCGCCATTGGTTGAGCAGTACAGTCCCTTTGAGGTTTGTGCGAGCAGTTCGCGTCCGCTGTCCATCAAACTTTGAAATTCTCCATACATAGAACTTGTACAACGAGAAGACCATGTACGCCCATCGTTGGTACTGCAATAAATACCTTTGCTTGTTACTGCAAATATCTCTGTTCCATAGAGAAGTAAATCGATGAATAATCCGTACATAAAACTTGTACAACGAGATGACCATGTACGTCCATCGTTGGGTGAATACTCAATACTGTTTTTGGCAGGATTAATACGAATCATCTCTCTGCCTGCTTGAATCATTTGTGCCATAGTAGTTATATTTTAAGTTGTTTATATTATGTTTGTTCTTTGTAAAGGTCAGTTCTCATCTGACATTGCCTTGTCGAACGCATTTAAGAGTGCGTAGCGGTCTTTAGTAATATGGAATGGTATAATCGTTGCTCGTCGTGTTGCAACAGGGTTACCTATACCGTTTTTGTTGAAATAAACAGTCTCTACATTGATAGCCGAAATGGCTGTAGCCCCGTCATCATAAGCATTGTATATATCAAATGCTTTCCCATATTTTTCATATTCTGCATCTTTGTCAGCCTTGTATTCCGGTTCCTTATCACATCTATTATAATCCACCTCAAATACCAATGCCGGAGAGTTGGTACCCTCTACATTTTTCGCTCTGAATACGCCATAGTAACCACCTCCACCTCTGGCGAACAAGAATATCAAATCTCCTTCTTTTACCTTACGGATGTTGTTTGTACGCCATATTTCTCCGTATTCAATCGCTACTAATGCGTTGAGGTGGTTTATCTGCTTGCTCATATTACATGCGCAGAAATGCCAAAATCCATGTGACCATACACTATTGCCGAGTTGATATATGGGTGAGATAGAGGGTTGTTCTGTTGGAGTTGCTGATGTTTCTGAAACTCCACTTCCTGCATCGGGTTGTGCAGCAGCTTGAGTACAAACAGAGTGTTCTTCTTCATCTGACTGCATTTTACTTATGTCAATACCGAATTTGCAAAACAAATCCACGTAACAAAGAGCATCCCCTTCTCTTTTAGGGGCAATCTCATCAGTTAATAACTTGGTTATTTCGGCAAACCCTTTTCTTATTCCTTGTAGGTTATTATCTTGCCGTTGTTGGTCAATATTACCGATGTATGATGAGAGTTTGTTTATGGCATCAGCATCTAAATAAAACACCAATTTACCGAATGTCTGTTTGCGAAGCTCATTCCATTCCTTTTCATTTAACTCCTCATCATTGCAAATCGTTTCCCACATTTGTTGGATATATTGAGAATAGACATCCAATTTATTCTTGTAGATTTTGATGTTTTTGTCTTTTGTTTCATCAGCGGATGATTGTCCTTTAAGTAAAACTGCCGTAATGGCAATCGTGATTATGGCACCTATGAGTGCACAACAAATCTCATAGGGAAAATCCTTGGTAGAAAACAGATGAAGAAACACAAATGAGATACCCATAATCAGTATTGCCAGAAAGACTAAGACGACAATCATGATTGATTGATTTTCTAAAAACTTTTTCATAAAATAATTGATTTAATTGTTAGTATTATGTCTATATTCGTTCAAGTTTTAATTCCGCCGCAAAGGTAC
>CAVKVE010000119.1:0-6242 GCA_963659655.1 Bacteroidaceae bacterium
AGAGCTACTCGATGCGGAGTTCTTCCATGGTAAATGATTCGAACCAATCCCCGAGTTTTGCTTTCGCCTGTTTCTCTATTTCGGGTGTGATGTAGCTTCGCACCGTGTGTATGGCGTACAGCAGCACGGCGGCATCATCCGAGAATCCCAATACGGGAATGCCATCCGGAATCAGGTCTATGGGCAGGATCAGATACCCCAATGCACTGATGATAAGTCCTTTCTTTTCGAGTGGGACATCTTTCGATAGCAGGACATAGTACAGCAGTAGGGTGGAATATACGATTTTTATGCCTGCTTTTCGAGCATATTTCTGCAGTTTCTTCATGAGTCCCTTTTCGGAATACTCTTTTTGATACTTGTTTTCGGGGTTTCTCATTTCTTTACTCATTTCTTCGCTCAGTTTTTTACTCATTTCATTACTCATTTTTGCACTCATTTCTTTTCTCATTTTTGTACTCATTTCATTATTCATTTCTTCTTGCGACATAGTTTGCATTATGTTTTGATTTTTCATAGTGTTATATGTTTTTGTGTTATTATCTTGAGATTTGTGGTTTTGGCTTTATGCGGTTATTCTATCATGGTTGGATTCAACCATGTTTCATCCGGTTTCGCTATTAAGCGTGCATCTTGATAGACTTCTTCCATCCCTAAAATGGTTTCCGGAGTATAAAATCCATCGTCAGGGGTGAGTACTAATGCGAAATCGGGTAGCCCGTCCATTTTTCCATTGAGATATATGGGCATCAGCAGTTGTATTCTGTGAAACTTTGGGTAATACATAGGAACGATAAACTTATAATTTCGCTGTGCAATCTTTTTCGCAAGTTCGATTGCTGATTTTAAGTCTCTAACTAATTTGCTGGATTCCTCTTGTTGATATACTTTAGGGAATCGTTCTAAGCGGTCACCAAAAATATGGTCGTTTTTATCTATACCTTCGATATCAACTATCCACTCACTATGGAATATAATATCATTGATATCAGCAAAGAATTCGGGCGGATTAGCTTTTATTCCTATATTAAAACCATTATTTTTAAGTTCCCTTTCGCTGCCCTTTAATAGGCGAGGATTTTTAATATATGTATCAGAGGCAATATTCATGACATCTCCAATAATTCGCATATCATTACCAAATTGATCCAGTAAGTTTGTGTTAAACAAAACTTTGGTGTTATTCTCATTGAATATAATCTTGTTTTCTTGTTCCAATTTCTCATATTCATAGAATAGACGATTGAGTTCATGCTCTAAATAGGATGCAAGAATAGGGTACTCTACATCGTTGGCTCTATGAATCTTAAAGTCCCAAGGTTCTTTCATGGCAAGTGAAGCTACCTCTGCAAGAAATTTATTACACTGCTCTTTCGATTCAAAAGACAGTCTGCCCCTATTAAATCTTTGTTGGTTATTTTTGGCTTGAGTAAAATCATTCTCATTTCCGCACTCTATTCCGGTAAAACCATTCTCGGTGCGAGTAAACCATAGATAAATAGCCTTTCCGTTCTTGTCCATAAGAGAAGTTTTGAACCGTATGAATTGAGCTATTTTTCTTGAAGTCGGATTACCATCTTTTTGAGAGTAACCGGCTCCATTAAGTAGTTCTTCTTCTCCGACAATGTATCCCCCTATATTCGCTTCTGTTATATAGTGGTTATCCAATTTTGTTTGAATCTTACGGATGGATGGCTCAATATGTATAAAACCATATTGCATTAGACAGCCTATTGAATTCTGACGCCATGTTACGCCAATAAATCCTTTTTTGTCTTCGTATCGTGTGAATTCTCCGTAAATATCGCCATTATACTTATCTTTGTATGGGAGCTTAAACCGAAGAATGGAGGCTGTTTGTTCTTCGGCAGGCTTACGATCCGCATCCAAAAACTGCAATTGGCAATCGGCAGACTTAATGTAGTTGTCAATATCTTGTAAGGTTATCGGTTGCTCTTTATTTCCTATCATGTTGTTCAGAATGGAAATGCAGTCATCTTTGCCGGGATTCTCGTTCTCTTTTTTAGGTAGGTTAGAGACAAAGCCTAAACCATATAGCCCTCTACTTTTGTCCGGGGCGTGGCGTTCTTGTGGGTTTTTCATATCTTTTTCTTGATTTGGTAGTTTGCGAAGTGTGCGATTATTTTCTATTGACCCCTTTTTGTTCGGTTCAGTTGCTTGTTTTTTGGCGTTCAATTCATCTGTTTTTGGGTGGTGTGTTTTTCGGGAACTAAATTCATCTTGTAGCAATTGGTACATATCATCATCAATCGGCATATTCGGGTCTAGCATCTTGGGGTCAAGCCCGTTCAAGCCATCTTTTTGATCAAGTCCGTTTGGGTCGTCTTTTGACTCAAATCTGTTCAGACCGTCTGTTGAACCAAGTCCATCTGTGTCATCTTTTGAAATAGACAGCATACCTTTTCGAATGAGTAGGGCTATAGCAGCCGAGACGCCGATATCTAGCTCTACGCAGGTCGTAATAAGTTTTCTGGATGTTTTCATAAGTTGTATATTTTATGGTGCAAAAGTAGGGTGTTCTATGTTTTTACAATCCAAAGTATGGGGTCTGTGTTTTTACAATTCGAAGTAGGGTGTTTTTGTGTCTTTTCTATTCAAAGTAGGATGTTCTATGTTTTTTACGATTCGAAGTATGGTGTTTTGTGTCTTTTCGATTCGAAGTAGGCTATTCTGTGTTTTCACGGTGCAAAGGTACGGGTATTCTGTGCAATCTTTCTGCACAGGAAATTTAGCATAGAAAATTAATATGCCCAACTTCACCATACCCTATAGGGAACGCGCATATACCTTATGGGGAATGCACAAACGCACCTTATAAGGAACGCACAAAGTTACAACTTAAATTTGTATTTATAAATACCCCCCCCCACACAATTAACCAACTTTATCATATATAGCCTACAGAAACCGAGTATTGCTAAAATACATAGTCTGTCTCCCCTCATTCCCCACACGGGTCACCTACGGGTCACCAATGGCTCACCTACCCACCAAATCCCGCTCGGAAATTTTGTATTTTTTTTATTTATCCTGTTTGCCATAAAAATATCTTGAGATCCCGAAGGAGTCCCGGTGCGACTCTATAAATGCAGTCCCTATGCTCAACTCGTTACAGCGAGTTGAGTAAGTCTTTCACTGCCGTTTGTCGGTACCGGTTGAGCAGTTGCTCAAAGCGGGGCAGGTTGCGGATAGCATCCAAGTCGTCATCTACTTCTATGTGTTGGAATTTGCGGTAGCCCAAAGCCAGACAACGCTCAAACGCTTGGAGTGCCTCTTCCGTCTTGCCCATGCGAGCATAGAGGCACGCTGCATCGTAGTACAAGCCTGCGTTGGTAGGTTTGTCGGCTATCATCTGCTGCAGCCATGCCTGTGCCTGTTCGCTCTGCCCCAAGAAGAACAGCGCATAATGGCGGCAAGAACCTTCGTTGGCAATAGTATCCACTGCCACCACTTTCTCGAAATCGGCTTTGGCTTTCAGCGTATCACCGAGCAACTGATACAACTCGCCCCGGTTGAGGTGCAGATAGGCGTAGTTGTCTTCCAACTCAATGCCGCGCGAGTAGTCCGACAGGGCAGCGGCAGTGTCTTGCTTGAATTCATACACCCACCCGCGGCGGTAGTAGGCATAGTACGCCAACTGCATATCGTTCTGTATGACCAATGAGAAATCGGCTATTGCCTCGTCGTATTTGCCCAACTCGGCATAGCACAGTCCCCGCTGCACGTAGCCGTTCCAGTAGTTGTCCATTACGCCAAGCAGTGCGTTGTAGTCCGCCAATGCTTTGCGGTACTGATAGAGCGACTGATAGCACTCCGCACGGTTCGCCAACACAAACGGATTGGGGTTGCTCACCTGCAAGTTTGCCTCCATAGCGTCCAGTTCTTTGATAGCATCGGTGTAGTATTCTTTTGCCATATAGACCCGAATCCGCACGCCCTGATAGAACAACTGCGTGTTGCCTTCCGTGCTGTTGATTTGCTTCGTAATTGCTTGCAGTAGATAGGGATAGTAGTCCTCTGCTAAATGTATCAGGAAATCTGTATCCTCCCACTCATCGTTCTGCTCGTGGTACAAATTGAGGTAGTGAATATATCGGTCTATACAAGCCTCCCCGTCATTGTCGAGATAGGCGTTCACTGCCGACAGCCGCCACCCCTCCGCATTGTTCGGATAGAGCGAGAGCGTTAGGGCGAGCAACAGTTGCGCCTCATATACGCGGTTCAGCCTATAGAGACAACGCACCTGCTCCACGAGAAAATTGTCCTCAGTGGGAGCAAGTTTGCTTGCCGTTTGGTAGTCTTTGAGCGCCGCAGCATAGTCGGTCTGCGAGTAGTAGAACATTGCACGCAGGGCATACGCCGAGGCGTTGCGCTTGTCTTTTTTGATAGCCGTAGTATAGTCGGCAAGGGCGTTCTCCGTGTCGCCTATTATCTCATAGACCCAGCCCCGCCACTGATAGACCTCGCTGACTGTATACCCTGCCGACTTGGCATAAGGCAGAAGCGAGTTGATGTCTTGCAATGCCTGCCCGTATTGTTTTTGATAGAGGTAGGCAACTGCCCGCTGCCGATAGAGGGTACCGTTCTTCGGGTAGGTACGCAACTCATCGGTGCATAGACTGATTGCCTCCGCATACTTTGCATCGTCAATAAGTTGTTCGATTTGCGCAGTCTGCTGCGCCATCCCGGTCATCCCCACAAAACAGAGTGTGACCAATAGAATTCTGAATCGGTTCATAGTAGTATAGTATTTGTGTTTGTTACATATTGTATGTCTTCCATATTGTCAAACCATATTGTTAGACGCCGTATTGTCCTACAAATTTACTCGTATATTTGTGTCTTTCGTTTTTTTGTTGTACTTTTGCACCGCAGTTCACTACTTTGTGGACCACTAATCAGTGAACCAATGTAAATTGCTATGGTACAAGGAATTAATCGTTCATTTATCTATGGTGTATCTGTGTCCGGCGACAACTTTACCGACCGAGTAAAGGAAACACGCCGCCTGAAAATGGATTTTGAGAACGGACTCAATGTGGTGCTTATCTCTCCTCGCCGCATGGGCAAGACCTCGCTCGTGAAGAAAGTGCAACAAGTAGTCGATTCATCTATCGTTCATACCGTCTATATGGACATCTACGATTGCAAGTCGGAGTACGATTTCTATAATAAGTTTGCCGAAGCAGTCCTTAAGCAAACCTCCGGCAAGATGGAGATTTTCTTGGAGAAGACCAAGCAGTTCCTCACTCGTTTGACGCCCAAGATTTCGTTTAGTCCCGACCCCGCTTCCGAGTACTCCGTTTCGTTGGGTATCACGCCCAAAGAGTATGCGCCGGAGGAGATTCTTCAGTTGCCCGAACTCGTTGCACAGCAGATAGGCAAGCATATCGTGGTCTGTATCGATGAGTTCCAACAGACAGCAGAATGGCCGGATGCGCTGCAAGTGCAGAAGCGTATGCGTGGCGTATGGCAGCACCAAGAGCATGTGTCCTATTGTTTGTTCGGCAGCCGCCAACACATGATGAACAACTTGTTCCAAAACAAATCCATGCCGTTCTATCAATTTGGTGAGCCTAACTACCTGCAACCTATCCCGACGGAAGACTGGATACCCTTTATCCGTCAGAAGTTCGAAGAGAAAGGTTTGACTATCGCCGAGAACCATATCCGTACTATCTGCGACACGGTGCGCAACCAATCGTCTTATGTCCAGCAATTAGCATGGAATGTGATGATTAACACCGACGTTGCCGTTTCGGATGAGTCGATACAGGCGGGTATCAACGACTTGCTTATTCAGTGTACACCTCTCTTTATGGAGCAGACGGGCAGCCTCACGAGTTACCAAATGAACTTCCTGAAAGCCATTGCCGCCGGTCAGCACGACCAATTCACCTCTGCTGCGGTGCTCCAAGAATATCGTTTAGGCAGTAAGTCGAATATAGACCGTATGCAAAACCTTCTCCGCGGGAAAGACTATATCTATTCCACCCCAGACGGCATCTACCTCTCCGACCCCATCATGGAACTCTGGCTCAAAACGAAATTGTAAAACGGTGTGTATTACAATTAGTCATTTGCAATATGATGCTATCCTAAGTTTTTCATACTATTGAGGATGTTCACCGCAAAAAACAATCACCATTATGATGGCGCGTTACTACTAATGATTAGTTATCACTCCATAATCTTGTTAAATAATTAGGATTGAACTCAGT
>CAVKVE010000120.1:0-6212 GCA_963659655.1 Bacteroidaceae bacterium
ACTTAATACTTAACTATCTAATACTTAACTATCTACCTACCTACCTACCTACCTAACTAACCTTTCTCGAGTAACCTCTCTACTTCTCTTTCTCCTATTCTCCCATTCCCTCTACA
The DNA here is from genome assembly GCA_963659655.1 of Bacteroidaceae bacterium. Taxonomy (GTDB): domain Bacteria; phylum Bacteroidota; class Bacteroidia; order Bacteroidales; family Paludibacteraceae; genus Colicola. The sequence goes on from CAVKVE010000120.1 coordinate 117, forward strand.
ATAATACCTAATTATAGCCACCTAAAAAAAGTAATTAGGTATTAAGAAATATAGTCGCTATGGGTCGGCTTTTGATTAGCTTCTCATCTCGGACGTATCGCCCTACCATTACCCTACCATTATAGGTTCTTGTAAGGGTCTTATACTATTGTTTTACCGCCCCTATTTTTGTTTTTTTTCAATTGTTCCCGTTCCGTTGCCGGATATACCTATCTAATAGCTCGAACCTACTCGGCTGCCAACCTCTATTCTTATATAATTGTTCAAATCTACCCGGCAGCTCAACCATTGTTCTATCCATAATTATTTCCTATTGTCTGACTTTCTGTATGGCTATGTCCTTTTTGTGGTCTTGAGGGGTGGAAATTCCCAATTCAACCGGTTCTATAGCCTTATAATGGGCGAAAATCGTTCAAATGTGTGTTTTTTGTAATTTTTGCGTCAATTTTTCCACATCTATTTGCCCCCAAAAGTGTATCTTTGCACTCGTTAAAAAAAAGACAACACATCGAATAAGTAGAGTAAGGGTTTTGCGCTGTGGTTTGATGAGATTTTGGGGCAAAAAATCGTTCCTTTCCCGAACCACTCCCGAACCAACTCCTTGGGATCGATTCAAAATGGAGGGCGACAATAGGGCTCTGCAAAGGTGAAAACTCCTTATTGTATAGATAAAACTCCTTATTGCATACATCAAAAACACAATACTACTTTAATTATCAAAACACAATGAAACAATTTATGGACAAGGACTTCCTGTTGCAGACCGAGACTGCGAAGGAACTCTATCATGAGCATGCGGAAAAGATGCCGATTATCGACTACCACTGCCACCTCATTCCGCAGATGGTTGCCGAGAACAAACGCTTTGAGTCGATAGCGCAAATATGGCTGATGGGTGACCACTACAAGTGGCGTGCTATGCGTTCCAATGGGGTAGACGAGCGTTTCTGCACAGGCAAGGACACCACAGACTGGGAGAAGTTCGAGAAGTGGGCTGCCACTGTGCCGTACACCTTCCGCAACCCGCTGTACCATTGGACGCACCTTGAGTTGAAGACTGCTTTCGGTATCGACAAACGGCTCAATCCCGAGACCGCAAAAGAGATATACGATGAGTGCAACCACCAGATTGCCACCGACCCGAAATTCTGTCCGCGTGGTATGATGGAGCATTACCATGTAGAGACTGTCTGCACAACGGATGACCCGGCAGATAGCCTCGAGTGGCACAAGGTCGTAGCCGCAGACCCGACTTGCAAGACCCGTATGCTTCCCGCATGGCGCCCGGACGCAGCGATGAATATCGAGGCAGCCACATGGAAAGCTTATATCGAGAAGCTCTCTGCGGTGAGTGGCGTGGCTATCCGTACTTTTGCCGACTTGACGGACGCATTGCAGAAGCGTCATGACTTCTTCCAGTCGATGGGCTGCCGCCTGTCCGACCATGGTATCGAGGAGTTCTACGATGAGGCATACACTATTGCCGAATTGAACGCTATTTTGGACAAAGCGCTCGCAGGCAAAGCACTCACTGTCGCAGAGATTCGTCAATACAAACATGCGTTCCTGCACATGCAGGCAGAGATGGACTACAATGCCGGTTGGACGCAGCAGTACCACTATGGTGCTATCCGCAACAATAATACTAAGATGTTCAATCTGTTGGGTGCCGATACGGGCTTCGACTCTATCGGTGAGTTTACTACGGCAAAGGCAATGGCTCATTTCCTCGATGAGATGAATATGGAGGGCAAATTGGCAAAGACCATTCTATACAACCTCAACCCATGCGCTAACGAGGTGATTGCCACCATGTTGGGCAATTTCCAAGACGGCTCTGTAGCAGGCAAGATACAGTTCGGTTCGGGTTGGTGGTTCCTTGACCAAAAGGATGGTATGGAGAAGCAGATGATGGCGCTCTCTAACCTCGGTCTGTTGAGCCGCTTTGTGGGTATGTTGACCGACAGCCGTTCGTTCTTGAGCTATCCTCGCCACGAGTATTTCCGTCGCACGCTCTGCAATATATTGGGCAACGATGTAGAGAACGGTCTTATTCCGTACACCGGTTACGAGAAAGCCCGCCTCCAACAGATGGTAGAGGACATTTGCTACAACAACGCAAAACAGTATTTTAATTTTTGAATTGAACAATTTACCATTTGACAATTGGCAGTAAATGGATGAGGAGCAACTGAAGGATCGGTTTCGGCAGTATTCCATCCGGATTATCAAGATGGTAGATGCCATTCCTGCCCGACGCATCTCTGCCATGGCTATTGCCAAGCAGGTTGTTCGCTCCGGTACCTCTCCTGCTGCTAATTATCGTGCGGCTTGTATTGCAAAATCCGGCAAGGACTTTCTTAATAAATTAAAGATGGTAGAGGAGGAACTTGACGAGACACAATACTGGTTAGAACTGATGGTTGATGCGGAGATATTTCCGAAAGAGAAATTAGAACCTTTGATCGTAGAGACCACCGAACTATTGAGTATTATCATTAAGTCTATTGTCTCAACACGAGTCTATCTCGCTCAACATCCGGATTGATAATTGTAAATTGTCAAATTGTAAATTGTCAAATGGTTTATTCAAACAAATTGTCAAATTGTAAATCGTAAAATAGTAAAATTAAACTATGGCTAAAATTGTTACTTTGGGCGAGATTATGCTTCGCCTTTCGCCGAACGGCAACGACCGTTTCATTCAAGCAGAGTCTTTCCGCATCATCCCCGGTGGTGGAGAGGCTAATGTGGCTATCTCGTGCGCTAACTTTGGACACGATGCGTATTTTGTAAGCAAACTGCCGAAGCACGAAATCGGTCAGATTGCCGTTAATGCGCTTCGTCGTTACGGTGTGAACACCGACTTCGTGGCACGCGGTGGCGACCGTGTCGGTCTGTACTATGCAGAGACCGGTGCTTCGATGCGTCCCTCTAAGGTTATCTACGACCGTGCCCACTCTTCTATTGCCGAGGCAGACCCTTCGGACTTTGATTTCGATGCTATTATGGAGGGCGCACAGTGGTTCCACTGGAGTGGTATCACGCCTGCTATTTCCGATAAGGCAGCCGAGCTTACCCGTCTTGCTTGCGAGGCAGCTAAGCGTCACGGCGTTACGGTATCGGTTGACCTCAATTTCCGTAAGAAACTGTGGTCGAGCGAGAAAGCTATCTCTGTTATGCGCCCGTTGATGAAATATGTAGATGTCTGCATCGGTAACGAGGAAGACGCACAACTCTGCTTGGGCTTCAAGCCGGATGCAGATGTAGAGGGCGGTCAGACCGACGCAGCCGGCTACGAAGGCATCTTCAAGCAGATGGCAAAGGAGTTCGGCTTCAAGTATGTCGTATCTACCTTGCGTGAGAGTTATTCCGCTACTTTCAACGGCTGGAAAGCACTTATCTACGATGGTAAGGAGTTCTATCAGTCGAAGCGTTACGAGATTAATCCTATCATCGACCGTGTAGGTGGTGGCGACTCGTTCTCGGGTGGACTTATCCATGGTTTGCTCACCAAGAAGACACAGGGTGAGGCTCTGGAGTTTGCAGTAGCAGCCAGCGCACTGAAGCACACCATCAATGGTGACTTCAACCTTGTATCGGTAGAGGAAGTAGAAGCCCTTGCTGGTGGTAACGCCAACGGCCGCGTACAACGATAAACAGACTACTCGACAGACTCCCCCAACCCCCTCAAAGAGGGGGCTTGCGGAGAGTACTGGAGAGAATTTAATTAGTAATTATAAAGATGGCAAAGTTTGATAAGTTAGCCGTATTGGCTAAAATCAATGAGACAGGTATGGTTCCTGTCTTCTATAACAAAGACCTCGACCTCTGCAAGAATGTCGTAAAGGCATGCTACGAGGGCGGTGTTCGTGCATTCGAGTTCACCAATCGTGGTGATTTTGCACACGAGATATTCGGCGAATTGGTTAAGTGGGCAGCCAAAGAGTGCCCGGAGTTGGCACTTGGTGTCGGCTCGGTGGTAGATGCTCCTACAGCAGCGCTCTATATCCAGTTGGGTGCCTGCTTTGTAGTAGGGCCTCTGTTCAACCCTGAGATTGCTCCTGTCTGCAATCGCCGTTTGGTTCCTTACTGCCCCGGTTGCGGTACGGTATCTGAGATTGGTAAGGCACAAGAACTCGGTTGCGACTTGACCAAACTCTTCCCCGGTGATGTCTATGGTCCGAATATGGTTAAGGGGCTTAAGGCTCCGATGCCTTGGTCGAAAATCATGGTTACGGGCGGTGTTGCTCCCGAGAAGGAGAACCTCGAGAAGTGGTTCAAAGCAGGTGTCTACTGCGTAGGTATGGGCTCGAAACTGTTCCCGAAAGAGGTTATCGCCGCAGCTGACTGGGCGTACATTACCAATAAGTGCAAAGAGTGCCTCGATATCATCAAGGCGGCTCGTTAATTATCTTGATAGAAGACCGCTCGTGCCGCATGGTGCGGGCGGCCTTTTGTCCTTAAACACCATAAATACACAATGTCTACACAACAAAAACTTATGTCAAACTGGCGTTGGTGGATTTGCTCGCTGCTGTTCGTAGCGACCACTGTTAATTACCTTGACCGCCAGGTTCTTTCCCTTACATGGGAAGAGTTCATCAAACCCGAATTCCATTGGACGGATGCCAATTATGGTATGATTACGGGTTTCTTCTCCATTTTCTATGCGGTTGCCTGCCTCTTTGCAGGACGCTTTGTCGATTGGATGGGTACGAAGAAAGGTTATATCATTGCTATTTTTGTTTGGTCGCTTGGCGCTTGCTTGCACGCAGGTTGCGGATGGGCTACTATGCATATAGAGGGTTTTGAGTCGTTGGCTGCCATGAAGGCAATAGAGTACGGCTCCAATGCGGCACTGGCGGTGGCTACCACCTCGGTGTATTTGTTCTTGCTTTGCCGTGGTATCTTAGCGTTGGGTGAAGCAGGTAACTTCCCTGCAGCCATTAAGGTGACAGCCGAGTATTTCCCGAAGAAAGACCGTGCCTTCGCCACTTCTATCTTCAATGCAGGTGCGTCTATCGGTGCGTTGGCAGCACCGCTTTGTATTCCGCCTTTGGCTGCCAAGTTCGGTTGGGAGTTGGCGTTCATCATCATTGGTGCACTCGGCTTTATCTGGATATTCTTCTGGCACTTTATGTACGACAAACCCGAACAATCGAAGCATGTTAATCAGGCAGAGTTGGCATATATTCATCAGGATGATATCCTTGAGGCTGCCAAGAGTGCAGAGCCTGCCAATGAAGAGAAATCTATCCCGATGATTAAGTGCTTTGGCTACAAACAGACTTGGGCATTCATCGCAGGTAAGTTCTTTACCGATGGCGTATGGTGGTTCTTTCTTTTCTGGGCACCGTCATATTTCCAGAACCAGTTCGGTTATAAGGCATCGAGCGGTATGGGGCAGGCACTTATATTCACGCTGTATGCTATCGTGACCATTCTCTCTATCTTTGGTGGTTATCTGCCTAAGTACTTTGTTGAGAAGAAAGGTATGGAGCCGTATAGCGGGCGTATGCTTTCGATGTTGCTCTTTGCGTTCTTCCCTATTTGTGCGTTGTTGGCACAGCCGTTGGGTGGTTTCAGCGCATGGTGGCCGGCAATCCTTATTGGTTTGGCAGGTGCAGGACACCAAGCATGGTCGGCTAACTTATTCTCCACCATCGGTGATATGTTCCCCAAGTCCACTATTGCGACTATTACGGGTATCGGTGCTATGGCAGGCGGTGTCGGCTCGCTGCTGATACAGACCTGCGCAGGTAACCTATTCACCTACGCCGAGAACGCAGGCGAAGCGTTCAAGTTCTTGGGCTTCGATGGCAAACCGGCAGGCTACTTCATTATGTTCATCTTCTGCGGTTGTGCTTACCTGATTGCATGGGCAATCATGAAAGCCCTCGTACCAAAGTACAAACCTATCGAGACGAAGTAAAATAGAACCGACAATGAATCAGTAGGTAAAACTGCATATTCTTTTTCCTACCGACCTAATAAAGAGACTGTCTGACAATATCAATGTCAGACAGTCTCTTTGTTATTATGAGCTTACTCCAATGAATTACAAAAAGTCCGTATTCATTTTTATAGTCCAAT
>CAVKVE010000121.1:0-6211 GCA_963659655.1 Bacteroidaceae bacterium
CTTTGGAGGAAATAGATCCTACTTATGCTATAACCCCAAAACTGACAAATTGAGTATTGCTTACCGTGAAATTAATTGGAATTCAGATGATATTAATAGTGGAATTATTCATGTCGTCACAGAAGAAAATACATTCCCATGGGAAATTTTCAGAGTGAGTTTTGGAGAACACTTTTATAATGATTCTATTGCGATACAAAATGAGATGCATATAAAAAGCACTAACGCTATTACTACAAATAAGGCAACAGATTATATTCTCTCCCAAAATTATACTAAAGGATTGAGGACCTTAGAATATCAAAAAGACTCTATAGATATTAGTTCGTTGAATGTTTGGGATAGTATAGAAAAAGAATGTTTTGTTGGCTTTAGGGAGTATATTTTGCCGAGAAAAAATAGTAAAGTATATAATGACATACTGCTTCAATGTTTAGAAATATCCAAACAAATATTTTATGATGTTCAGGATTTGAATATGGGGGCGTGGTGGCCCACATGCCATCTTAATTTTGAGGATGGACATACGAGTATGGAGTATGTTATCAAAGCATATCCTCAAATAAACAATAACCATCAATATGATTCGTGTTTGGCTAAATGTTACTATGATTTGGCTGTGTATCAAATGGACTATTTAGAATATTTAGATGTAGATACACGAAACAAGATAAAAAATAATTTAACGCAAGCATTGAAATACTATACCACAACTTATAATAACACCATTGTTGCCATATTATATTATTTAGGCTTTGAATATCAGTTAGAGAAAGATTATCAAAGGGCACAAAAGTACTACTTGTTGGCATTAGCAGAAGCAGAGAAATATTATGGCATTATTAGTTATGAATATGCCTTTATTGTTGATAGATTAAGAGACATCTCATATTTACAAGACAACTACCAACAAGGTTATAAATTCGCCCGGCAATATGTGGACATTAAAAATACAATAGGTGAAAAGCAGGTGTGGGGTGGCGCAGCTTTTACACTCACTAATGACAAATATTTGTTTAGAACTAATGTATATTCTGACATACAAGCAGATCAAGAATATCAAATCTTTTCAACTTGTCGGATTGACAATATCCTCATTCATAAAATAGAAGAACTTGTGAAATACTACAAAAACAAAGGAGATTGGAATAAAGTCATTACCTTACGAAAAGAATTATATAATATCGATTTAGAGAGTTACTTCATTCAACAGAGAATAGATTCTCTAGTGGAATCTTATCACATTATAGGCGATTATCAAAACGAAGAACATTACAAACGACTCTGGTTAGATAAAGTAGCACAACAATATGGTTCTACCTCGGAAAAATATGCCAGAGCACTTCTTGCACTATGTAACACCTACCAATCAATGAACGACTCGATCAAAGCCTTTGAATGTGCAGATAAAGCAATTAAGATTGAATGGACAGGGAAAGAACATACTCTATTATTAGAAATACTTCATGGATGTGGAGAATATGCAGTATGGGCAGGACAATATAAAAATGCAGAGACCAGCTATAAAGGCATCATTAAATATAGAGAACAATATGGTCTCGCGTATCAAAATGAAGTTAAATCAAAGGATTTAGAACCGTTAGTAAATGTTTATCTACTTATGGGGGATACAGCCAAAGCCATTGACATAGCAAATAAAATCATACAATTAGGTAAGCAACCAGATGGAGTAGTTATTCTAAACAATAGATTTTTGGGAGATTTCGCAGAAAGAATAGGAGAGGATAGTATTGCTATATCATATTATTACAGAGGTAGTTCATATAATGATATAGAGCGTTTACTATACAAGCATAAAGATTATGAGAACTTGGGTTATTTTATCACTAAACAATTTGATTCTATCAAATTAGAAATAAACCGGAAAATGCTTGGAGAAAGAGAAATTGAACGCAAATTGATATGGGAGAAGAATAATCAGTATTTAACACATACTATACCTACTTATTGTTATGAGGCATATTTAGATTCGTTCGATTATTCTGGTTTGGCTTATGATGTTACTTTATTTACACAGGGCTATCTGCTTTCTTGTTCTCAAAACATACAAAATACTATTTTATCTAGTGGAGATGAAAGTCTAATTCATAATTGGCGGGAACTTCTCATTATACAAGATATTACGAGTCAACCATTGGAAAAAGATTCTTTAGCAGTACTAAATGAACGAGCAAGGTATATTGAACAGCAAATTCTATCTACAAATAAGGATTTAATACAAGCAGAGCAAAAGCAATCTGCCACTTGGAAGGATATTAGTAAAGCGTTGTCAAAAAAAGAAAGAACCATAGAGTTCATCTCTATTCCTCTTGAGAGAGATTCTATCATCTATTGCGCACTTCTATTAGGTAAAAGATGGAAATCCCCATTATTGATACCCCTCTTCGAAGAAAAAGAGGTACTACCACTTATCCATACTGCCATAGGGAATCAACCGAACTCTACATATAGTTATGATGGCAACGGAGCAGAACTCACAAAGAAGATTTGGAGCAAGATACTGCCATATATCCATCAAGGCGAAACCGTCTATTTCTCCCCATCGGGTCTATTGCACCAAATCGCCATAGAAGCCCTGCCTTATGACGAAACGCACACTATGGCAGACATTTATAACCTTGTGCGTCTCTCCTCCACACGCGAGATTGTAACACGCAAGGACAACATCCGCCACACCACTGCCACACTCTACGGTGGCATACAATATGATGTCAACGCAGATAAACTGCTTGCCGAGAGTGAGGCATACAGCACTACCGACTTACTTGCCTCGCGAGGTATCATCAACGACACCATTGACCGTGGTTCGGTCAAATACCTTAAAGGCACAAAACAAGAGGTGGAACATATCAACCAAATGCTTCGGGATAACCATCTACAAGTACAATTATTCACTTCCACTGCTGCCAACGAAGAATCCTTCAAAGCCTTAAGCGGCAAACATCAAAACATTCTGCATATCGCCACACATGGTTTCTTCTGGGAGGACTCCACGGCTCATAAGAAAGACTATTTTGCCCAGCGTATGTTTAGACCTATTGGACAAAATATGCCATCGCCTCCATCCATTGACCCGCTCAACCGTTGCGGACTGCTCTTCGCCGGTGCCAATACGGCATTGCAAGGACATAGTGCCGACCTCCCGGAAGGTGTACAAGACGGAGTCTTAACCGCTAAAGAGATTTCCCTACTCGATTTGAGAGATGCCGATTTGGTTGTCCTTTCTGCTTGTGAAACCGGAAAGGGCGAAATAACCGGTGATGGCGTCTTTGGCTTGCAACGAGCATTCAAACAAGCTGGCGCACAGACTATCATTATGTCCCTTTGGCCGGTCAATGACAACGCCACGCAGATGTTGATGACGGAGTTCTATACCAATTGGATTGAGAAGAAGCAATCCAAACGCGAAGCTTTCCGCAACGCACAGAATGCCGTTCGTTATGCTGTAGACGAAGATGGTGACCGCATGTACGCCGCCCCCGTCTATTGGGCAGGCTTCATTATGTTGGACTAATATAATAGTTGAATCGATACGCATTGCGGAGCAGAGACTTACATCTCTGCTCTTTTTTATTTTTCAAAAAAATGCTATAGGCAGGTTACTTTCTTACTATTTTGATACATATACTAATGAACGAACAAAATCTTACTATTATGATTATACTTGGAATTTTTCTTATGATTGTCGGCGGAGTGATATTTGCTGCCGGAGAACAAAATAGTTGTCTATTTCTGCTTATCGGCGCAGTTATAAACTTTATCGGCTTTGGAATATTGGTTAGTGCTTTTTAGACACACACTCAAGGTTACCTTTTCTTTTTGTGATACATACTATTTATGTAAACATATTGTTAAACAAAAAATCTGAATATTATGGCAGTACTTGGAATCATCTTAATCATCGTCTTCTGGAAAGAAATCGTAACTGCGGTGTATGGTTTCTTCGGTTTGATATTTGCTCTTATCTGTGGTACATTCTCAGGAATAAGCAATCTGTTTGACTCGAACCACAAACACTAATCCGATACCAATAATACTAACTTCATAAAGGTTGCGCACGACACGAAATAGTGTATATAGATATGGCTGCTTTCATTACAGGTCTCATCGCTTTTGCATTGTGGTACTTCATTTGGGGAAGAAAGGGGGAATAATTATGTTACTACTATTTATCGTTCTTGGAATAATCATTATGTTTGTCATAGACAAACTCACATCATGAACCAAGTTTGTATTTTTGCCACAAACAAGGTTACATTTCACAAGACCAAACTCATATTATTATGAGAAACAAAGAAGGAGGTGTAAAACATGTACTACGACGAAGACGAATACTGTAGCCACGACAAATATGCAGGCTCGTATGCACACGACATAGAGGGATTCTCAGATGACGATATTGATGCAGCATTTGAGGGAGACCCCGAAGCGTATTGGAATATAGATTAATGATGTCTGCCCAACTATGCAGAAACATTGCACAGTTGGGCAGTACTTTTGCAAACGAAATCAGAAACAACCACCTAAAACCGCAAGCGGCACGGATATGACGCACCCAATGTATGACAAATGATATCGCACTTTTCCGCAGTTTTGGACTCGCCACTCCTGCCGGTTTCAGTTATTCGCAACCGATGAATGCTTTTGTCGGCAAAGGATATACCTCCACACTTGGTAATACCTATTTCAACGCCGTGCGCTTTGTGGAAGGATTGCTTATCAAAGAAGATGTAGGTGAGGGCTATTCCGCTACATTCCTCAATGGACTTCAGATTTATGACCTCCATACCAAGACACTGCTTGCCGAAAAGAAATACCCGATGTATGGCGGTGCATTCTATAGCAAGGATTTGGTAAAGCGTCTGACTACTAAGTTGTTGGAAGAATTGATTTTGAAAGAAGCACAAAACCAACATCGTTTGCTCAATCAATCGGATGTACAGTGCGCACTGTCCCGTTTGATAGCAAACGCTTTTGAAAAGAATCAAGTGCAAGAACTGCAGAAAAGTGTCAAGGCAATAAGTTTCTAATTCATAGTGCAGAAAGGTTGCACACCGATGCAATACCTTTGCACCATCAAACAAGAATAACAATATAAAACGCAAGTATCACGGACTGATACAAAAAAAATATGGAAAACCAACTGATTCAAACCAACTCTACAACTGCTCCGGTATCCATTAGTGCAAGCACAGGTCTTTCTGTTGTGCAATCTTTTTTGGCAAAATCCGGTTTCAACTACCAAGTCGGAATTCGTGATACGCATGGACTATTGATTATCGAAGGTATCGCCGAAGGAACGGCTTGTATGTTTCTGTGTGGCATACAAGTATATGATAAGGAATCCGGACAGGAGATCTGCAATATTCCTGTGCCTAAGAACACGCACTATAGCCGTCAATTAGTCATGTCTCTTGTCCAAGAGCATTTATCCAATGCTATCTCAGATGCTGCCATTCGCGACGGAAAAGCAGTTGATATGTTAGATGTACGAAAACAAGTGACAGATATGTTAGATGATTGTTATTTCAAACAGAGTCGCCGGGCAGCATTAGGTTGGGCTGAGCGTGTAGGTATCCTTCATTAATAGCAAACACAAATATGAAACATTCACATACATACGATTTGACAGACTCTCTGTTGTTTGGAAAATATAAGGGCTATGCCCTGCAAACCATTTTGCTGAAGCAACCAAGATATATTGTGTGGTGTCTTGAAAATATAGATGGCTTTCGAATGTCATCTCGGGCTTGGGATTTAGCCATCAGCAGAGATGCTGCCTTCATTTCTTTTAGGACTACGGCAAAAGATGGCAGCTCTACGCTAGTGGAAATGCAGTTACCGGATGGTACAGAGGTACTACTGCATTATCCGTGGAAAGACCAGCAAGCCTTTCGCAGTCGCTTTATGGATTATGCACGAACCTTTGCAGAAGATGTGTCCTGTTTGTGTCAAAACCCAATGCCGCATAACCATATCGGCAGTCAATTAGAACTACAATTTGCATAAATACGCCTTCCAATCATTTCCTTCTATCCGCACTTTTTAGCATTTTCCTCTAAAAAATCGCCCCGTATTTGCATATTCCAATTATTTTTCGTACCTTTGCATTGTTTTTCCGAGATAGGCTTTGTGTCTGCCCTGCAGAACAGTCGTTTGGCATAAGTGGAGCGAGAGCAAAACATTTGCA
>CAVKVE010000122.1:0-6161 GCA_963659655.1 Bacteroidaceae bacterium
ATATCGGTTCGGACTACGACCGTTTCACACTGCGTAGCAATGTGACCCACCAAGCAAAGAAGTGGTTGAAAGGTAGTCTGAATATGTCGTATACTTATTCGAGCCAAAATGCAGTAGGTCAAGGCGATAATATGAATAACGGTTTCAACTATGTGAATAGCATTCCGCCGATCTATCCTGTATTCCTATACAATGAGGACGGCTCGATTCAGACAGACTCGAAGACGGGTGGCAATGCATACGACTATGGTATGAACGAAGGCTCCGGCCGTTGGTTCGGTGCAGGTATCAACCCTGCGGGTTCGTTGCGCTACGACCGTGACAATACGGTACAGCACCAATTCTCGGGTACGGGTATGCTGGAAGTGAAGTTCTATAAAGACTTGAAACTGACTGTAAATGCCGGTGTTCAATATGTGGGCGCTACAAATTCGGAATTTACGAATGCATACTATGGCGACGCTGCCGGTATCGGTCGTGTGTATAAGACTCAAACGAGCTACTTGTATTTCATGGCGAACCAGTTGTTGGAATACAACAAGATCATTGGTGACCATACGATCCGTGCTATGGTGGGTCACGAAAGCCAATTTACCCGCAATGCGCAGACCTATGGTGGAAAGAACTATGTGGCTGCTAAGACGGGCGAGAGCGTATTGGAATGGGGTAACGCCGTACAAATGGCTGCCTTGACTTCGGCTACGGCTAATTCGGCGTTGGAGTCGTATCTGGCAACGGTATCGTACACCTACGGAGAGCGCTATGGTATTACGGCTAACTACCGTGCCGATGGTTCTTCGAAATTTGCCAAGGCAAATCGTTGGGGACATTTCGGATCGGTAGGTGCGATGTGGACCTTCACGAATGAGCAATTTATGGAGCCCGCTAAGGAGTGGATTAAGAACGGTAAGTTGCGTTTGAGTTGGGGTATGTTGGGTAGCCAAGATGGTATCAACTCGAACCTCTATCAAGACCAATATTCGATTGAATATGTGGATGGTAACGTAGCTTATGTATGGAACTACAAAGGCAATCCGGATCTGACTTGGGAGCGTAGCCAAATTATCGACCTTGGTTTGGAATTCGATATTTCAAAATACTTGAGCGCAGAGATTGACTATTTCTACAAAGTTACGGATAACCTGTTGTTCCCGCGCTATGTAGCTCCGTCGCTTGGATACTCGTACACCTATGTGAACTCCGGTAAGTTGGAGAACCAAGGTGTGGAAATGCAATTCAATGTACACGCTGTAGATACGCGTAATGTGAAACTGGATATTCGTTTGAACGGTTCGCACTACAAGAATAAGGTGCTTGCTTTGCCGGACTATATCGAGACAGAAACTGAGATGTTGATGAATGGTTCGATGTCGGTAGGGCATGGCTTGTACGACTGGAACCTGCCTACCTACCTTGGCGTAGATGCAGAAACGGGTACTGCCGTATATCAAGGCTATTATGATGCAGACCTCGGTTCGTTCGGTTATACCAGCGCGGCTTCGTTGCAAGCCCTTGGGCGTACGGGTAACAACTACATCTCGAATGTACATGAGTATCGTCTCAAATACCCGAATGCGAACATTCAGACATACGAAGCCAAAGGATCGGATGCTGCTTATGCCGGATCTGACTATGTGGGCAAGTCGGCTATCGCTGATTTCTCGGGTGGTTTCGGTATCGACTTAGAAGCTTATGGTGTTACACTGTCCGTTACCTGCTCGTACGGCATCGGCGGCTATGGTTACGATGGTACTTATGCCTCGTTGATGAACTCTGATAAGGTAGGTTCGAGCAACTGGCACGTAGATATGCGTAATGCTTGGAATGCAAAGATGACGGCTGAGGAGAAGCAAGCTGTGGCTGATCTCGGTGCTGCCGGTGTACCTCGTCTGTCGAATGGTGGTGACCTGTATGCGAACATGTCTTCGACTCGTTTCTTGACCTCGAACTCGTATCTGGCACTGAACAACATTCGTTTGGGCTATAACTTCCCGAAAAAATGGGTGGAGAAAATCAAGCTGAATATGCTCAATATCTATGTAACGGCAGACAACTTGGCTATTGCTTCGGCTCGTAAGGGCTACAACCCAATGGTAAGTTACACCGGTTCGTCGGACTCGTATCAATATACGCCGCTCTCGACTATTATGGGTGGTATCAAGTTCCAATTCTAACAGATGTGTAACCGAAGAGAAAAAAGGAATACGAAAATGAAAAAAATAAATAGTATATTGGTATTGGCAGGTGCGTTGGCATTGAGTTCGTGCGCAAGCAGTTTCCTCGACCGTGAGCCGAACGGAAGCACTGTTACCCAAAAACAATACGAAAAATTAGACAATACGTTGGAAGGCTCAATGCGTGGTATCTATGCACTGATGTATGATATGAACAGCACGAGCCACGATGCATTCGGAAAGCGTGCTATCGATATGTACGGCGACTTGCTCTGCGGCGATATGGCCCTGACAAGCTATAGCTACGGATGGTTCTACACCGATGAGCGTGGCATGACTTACACCTCGCGTACGAGTACTGTATGGTCGTACTACTACAAAATGTTGCACAATATCAATAGTGTGATTGCGGTTGTAAACAGTCAGAGCGAAGTGCTAAGCAAGGTGGCTGATAAAGGATTGCCGAATGCATACTCTAATGCTAATCTGCCGTGCGTGATAGATGCAACGAAGAAAGATACAGTGTATACCTACACGGAAAATGAGGCAAAAGAAGCCGGCTACTACGCTCAGGCATTGACCATGCGTGGATATGTATATAGTTGCCTGCTGCAACTCTATACGAGTACGACCTCGCAGCTGAACGGTAACTTTGAGACACTCTGCTTCCCTGTCTATGATGAAACCAATATGGACAAGTCTCAGCCGCTTTCTAAAATCTCGGATGTTTACACCAAGTTGGAAAGTGATTTGACGACGGCAATTCTATATTTTGATGCATTTGATGCGAATTCTACTCGTACTTCGAAATTGGAAGCTAATGTGGATGTGGCTTGTGGTATCTTGGCTTACTCGTATCTTAACAAGGGATGGCCGCAAGGCAATAAGAGTGGTGATACCTACAAGGAAGCCTATACAAAAGCATTGACTTATGCTGAAAAGGTAATCAACTCCGGTTCTTACTCCGTCCTTCCGAATAGTGATGTATGGACAAACGGATTCAACGATGTGAATAGCACCTGCTGGATTTGGGGACAAGATGTTACTACGGAAACCGCAAGCGGATTGCAGTCGTTCTTCGGACAAGTGGATGTACATACTTACTCGTACGCATGGGCCGGTGATACTAAAGCCATTGATGAGAATCTTTATAAAGAGATGGGAGAATACGATGCGCGTCGTCGTTGGTTCAGCGATGGTGCGGATGGTTATAAGGCAGCCTTTAAGTATGCTCCTGTTCGTAAGTTCTTCTCGTCGAAATGTCCTCTCTCGACGGCACAAGATGATATTGACCGTGAATGGTTGTCGGACAATGTGTTCATGCGTATTGAGGCAATGTATCTGATTGCTGCAGAGGCAGAATATCGGTTGGGCGAATATGACAAAGCCAAACTCTATTTGACCGAAATAACGAGTCAGCGTATTGATACGGCTGCTACCGCTGCTGCTGATTATGCTACTTATGAGAGTGGATTGGATCAAACGAATCTGTTGGCTGCCATTGAACTCAATTGGCGTGTAGAGCTTTGGGGTGAGGGTTACGGATTAATGACCTTGCGCCGTTTGGCTAACGAAACATCCGGCGACAACAAGCGTAAGCGTGGCTCGAATCACTGCTCGGATGCAGGTTCGGAGATTGACGCATCGGCAGCGAAATTTATCTATCAGATACCGAGCAGTGAGACCTCGTATAATCCGAATCTGGACAACTAATCGTTCACTTGTGATAAGTGGAAAAATAATAAAATCAAAATAACTAAAAAACAGAAGGTTATGAAAAAGAATGTATTTGGAGTACTTGGCGTACTCGCATTAACATTGGCATTGGTGGGTTGTGACCCTGACAAGAATGAAAATGGTGGTATTACCGGTTTGACTATTACGCCTAACGAATTGACATTTGCTGATGGTGATTCCGAACAGCGTTTGTCTGTAACTTTTACTCCGAGTGGTGCAAGTGCAGATGTGGTTTGGACTTCGACGGATACTACTGTTGCTACCGTTAACACTAAGGGTGTGGTTACTCCGGTTTATTATGGCGAAGCCAAAATTATTGCTACCGCCGGTAACTATAGCGATACTTGCTATGTGAAAGTAAAGTCTTTTCTTGAGACATTGACATTCAATAATGCTATAATCATGGATTTGGATACAGCAGGCATTGATGGCGGACAAATTCATGAAATTGAGGCATCGGACGGCACGAAATATAAAGCATATCTTGCAAAGACAACTATGTGGGCTTTTTCGGAGGGATTCTATGTAAACAATTCCGATGCTTTTGATGGATCTCAAAAGGGCGCTGTCGTTCGTTTTGATGCACCGATGTATTATGTAACGAGCTACCTTAATGGGGGAAAAGGCGGTGTGGTTTTCTCTCTTGGCGACTGGGGTATTCTGGATAACCAAGAGGAAAATACTGCACATGTGGGACTGCCTACCGCTATTGATAGTGTTAATTACATTAAGCAGATGGAGGGCTTTGTCACTAAGGTTAATGCCAATGATAAAACTTACGCAACAGAACTAAAGGCTGCAGGTGAATGCTTTACCAATTCAAAAGTTGTCATTATGGAGTATGATACCGATGAAAGCGGACAAGGTGGTTATTATTCCAGCTATGTCCCTGATGCTGTGGTTTTGGAGGGACTGTTTAGTACATCAGGTAGAAATACAACCTATAGCAATATGATGGCGTTGGATTATTCGGTATTTACCTATAAAGCTTTGTCCGGTGATTGGTTAGGTTGCAATATCACTGTAAACGATGAGGAAACGGCTTTGATTTGGGTTGATAAATACATCCATTTCGATGACGAAATCACGGCTACTTATGGTGAACTGCCGACATCGAGCGCACCGAAAATGGAGCCTATGTATGTAGAGGTTATGTCTATTGACCATCCTGAGGCATACAAAGCACTCAATGAGCAAATAAACAACCACAAACTGATAAAGAAGTAATCCGTTGGACAACCAATAGGATGTTCAGTACAGAAAGAGCGCATTTGCAATAGCAGTTGCGCTCTTTCTGTTGATAGATGCTTTTGGCTTTTGGGGTACTTATGTTCTTTCTTGTAGTTGCTGTTTCTCTTACTTTTTGCCGGTATTTGTGTTAAAAATGCAGAGAATGGAGGGTTTTGGCGCAATAGTTGTTACAAGTGTTTCGTATATGGGACTTTTTTAGTAACTTTGCGGCGGAAATGTAAAGTGAGTGTGAGTAACATGTAATCTAATAAGCATCAATGCCACAGATTTATCAATACTTCGGGTTTGTGTTCTTTTTCTATTCAAATGAGCATACTCCTATCCATGTGCATGTAACACATGGTGGTTGCCATAGTATATTCGAGATTATTATGCAGGATGGCAAGTTAGTGGAGGTACGCATGCGTGAGAAGGCCGGTGAAGAACCGCTTCCTGCGAAAGATAAGAAAGTGGCAGAAGAGTTTATCAGAAAGTATCATAAGAATATCATCGAGAAATGGGTCAACTTCTTTGTTAAGAAGCAGGCCGTTCGTAGTACAAACATCAAAACCAAACTATGAGATGAACCGTTTATACATTACCAATGCCGTAGACGCAGGCAATTTGTCTGTGCGGCTGACTTTTAGCGACCAAACATCGCAAGTAGTGAACATAGGGGATTTCATACGCCAATATCCCCACCCGCAGTATAATAAGTATTTGGACGAACGCAAGTTCCGCCAATTTAAGTTGGAAGACGGGAATATCGTATGGGGCAAGAATTGGGATTTGATATTCCCCATTGAGCAACTGCACCAAGGGCGCATAGAACAATAATGAAAACAATACGGAAATATATTTTACTGGCAGTGAGCGCATGCTGGGCGATAGGCTCGGCGTGGGCAGTGCCTGCTACACCACGACCTGTGGTGCGCACTATGGCAGACGGCACGGAACAAGAGGTGCTGCTGTGCGGTGATGAGAACGGAAGCTATCTGACTACCCTCGACGGGAAACGGA
>CAVKVE010000123.1:0-2701 GCA_963659655.1 Bacteroidaceae bacterium
CTTTTCTCTTCGTGTAGTGTGAAAGCACGGGTAAAGAAAGCCGACAAGAAATTCGCTATCGGCGAGTACTACGATGCCGCCGACCTATACAAGCAGTGCTATGGGCGCATATCCCCTAAAAAAGAGAAGGCACTCAAAGCACATGTAGCCTTCCAACAAGGCGAGTGCTACCGCATACTGAACAATCAGCGTGCCGCCAATGCCTACAAAAATGCGATCCGGTACAAGTATCAAGACTCGATTGTATATCTGCGATATGCGCAGACACTGCACTATCAAGGCAAATACAAAGATGCAGATGCTGCTTACCAAATCTATCTGCAATCGTACCCACAAGACTATGTAGCACAAGCCGGACACTACGCCTGCCGGAAAGTGAACGATTGGCGAAAAGAACCCACACGATACAAGATCAGCCCCGCCACCGAATTCAATAGCAAGCGGAGCAGTAACTTTGCCCCTGCCTACATCGGACAAAGCGGGGATGCCTTGATGTTCACCAGCAATCGGCAAGAGAACACCGCCGGAAAAAAGAAACTGAAACGCCCCAGTCCTGTAACCGGAGGACAGCTATTCAACCTCTACTCGGCTCGAAAAAACGCCGCCGGGCAATGGGAAGATGTGCAATTGGCGGAAGGACTTTACGGGGAGCAGGCGGAGCAAAGCGAACAGAACGACTCGACCACAGACAAATCGGCGGCAAGTGCGGAAATGGGCGTTTGCTGTTTTACGGCTGACGGGCGAACGATGTACTTCACCTATTCAAAACCCATCAATGGGCAAGACCTCGGCGCAAAGATATACACCTCATCCAGGGCGAGCGGCGAATGGAGCGAACCACAAGAGGTGAAACTATTTGCAGACAGCAGCATCACCGTAGGGCATCCTTCGATTTGCCCGACAGGCGACACACTATACTTTGTTTCGGATGCTCCCGGAGGATTTGGCGGGAAAGATATATACATGGCCGAACTGGAAGGAAGCGACTGGGTAAATGTGCAAAATATGGGAGCCGCTATCAACACATCGGGCGATGAGATGTATCCATGTATTCATCCTGACGGGACTCTCTATTTTTCCTCGAACGGACACCCCGGATACGGCGGACTGGATATATTCAAAGCCGAGCGGGACACCACCATAAAGGACTCAACGGCATGGCGGATATTCAATATGGGCACCCCATTCAACTCTACCGGGGATGACTTTGGCGTAACCTTCGAGGGAAAATCACAAAACGGGTATTTTTCCTCGAACCGTGGGCAAAAGAAAGGACTGGACCAAATATACCGATTTGTGCTACCGGAAATGCAGTTTATCGTTAGTGGAACGATAACCGACAATCAAGGCGAGCCTATATCGGACGC
Organism: Bacteroidaceae bacterium; assembly: GCA_963659655.1. Classification (GTDB taxonomy): domain Bacteria; phylum Bacteroidota; class Bacteroidia; order Bacteroidales; family Paludibacteraceae; genus Colicola. The sequence goes on from CAVKVE010000123.1 coordinate 1,368, forward strand.
CTCGCTACGATTGGTAGGCGATGACGGAACCAACACACGCCTGCAGGTGCACCGAAACGGAACCTACAAGATACGGGTGCGCAAAGACGCACGCTACATAATGCTTGCCACCGCCAGAGGCTACCTAAACGCCAAAGAGGGATTCAACACGCTCGGACTGACTGACAGCAAGAGCTATGAACAAAACTTTGCCTTAGCCCCCATCAGCAAGCCCGTGACAATGGACAACATATTCTATGAATTCGGCAAATGGGAGCTGACAGCGGAATCGGAGAAAGGACTGCAAGCATTAGTAAAGCTGCTGAAAGACAACCCGAACATAACCATTGAACTATCGGCACACACCGATATGAAGGGCGACTCGGTATTCAATGTGAATCTATCGGAAAAGCGTGCCCAAGCCGTGTGCGCTTATCTGATAAAAAACGGCATCGAGGCAGAACGGCTGACACCCGTCGGATACGGCAAGCAGAAACCCGTGACGGCAGACAAAGCATTGCACGACAAATATCCATTTATCCCGCAAGAACAGATATTGGACGAAACATTTATCGTGACTCTGTCTCAAGACCAACAGGAGATATGCAATCAAATCAACCGACGGACTGAATTTAAGGTGCTGCGAACCACCTATAAACTATACTGACATGCAACAATACTTAGACCTATGCCAACGCGTGCTGACGGAAGGCATACACAAAGAAGATAGAACCGGAACCGGAACGATATCGGTATTCGGGCATCAGATGCGATTCAATCTCGAGGAGGGATTTCCGCTGCTGACTACCAAGAAGCTGCACATAAAATCTATCATATACGAACTGCTATGGTTCTTGCAAGGCGACACCAATGTGCGCTACTTACAGGAACACGGCGTGCGCATTTGGAACGAATGGGCAGACGAGAACGGAGAATTGGGCCCCGTCTATGGACACCAATGGCGGTCGTGGCCGGACTACAAAGGCGGAACGATTGACCAAATCAGCAATGTGGTAGAACAGATAAAACACAACCCTGATAGCCGCCGACTGATAGTGAGCGCATGGAACGTGGCGGAAGTGGATTGTATGGCATTGCCACCCTGCCACTCGCTGTTTCAATTCTATGTCGCCAACGGAAGACTTTCGCTACAACTCTACCAACGCTCGGCAGATATATTTCTCGGTGTGCCATTCAACATTGCCTCGTATGCGCTTCTGCTACAAATGATGGCACAAGTGACCGGACTGAAAGCCGGCGATTTTGTACACACATTGGGCGATGCGCACATCTATATGAATCATATTGAGCAAGTGAAGCTGCAACTGACTCGGGAACCACGACCACTGCCACGG
>CAVKVE010000123.1:2931-6154 GCA_963659655.1 Bacteroidaceae bacterium
TGCCTAACGACCTGAAACATTTCAAGGAAATAACAACCGGCTCAACCATCCTCATGGGCGAACGAACCTACTTTTCGCTTCCCAGACGCCCACTACCCAAGCGCCGAAATATCGTGATCACCACTCAAACGGATTTTGAGCAAACGGGAACCGAAGTGGCGCACTCAATAGAAGAAGCACTGAGGTTGGTGCAAAACGAAGAAGAAGCGTTTGTGATTGGCGGCGGGAGCATCTACAAACAGATGTTGCCTTACGCAGACAAACTATATATTACGCACATCCACCACACTTGGAACGATGCGGATACTTTCTTCCCAGAAATAGATCAACAGGAATGGGAACTGCAAAGCGAGGAAGAACACACCGCCGACGAAGCAAACCCCTACCCCTACTCCTTTGCCGAATATACACGAAAGGCCAAACTATGAATTTTGCAGCACTCATTGCCCCCATTCTTTCGCTCAAAGAAACACAAATAGCCGCTACTATTGCCCTTCTGGACGAGAAAGCGACTATTCCTTTTATTGCACGCTACCGGAAAGAAAAGACTGGGTCACTCGATGAAGTACAGATAGGCGCCATACAAGCGGAATACGCTCGACTACAAGACCTACACGAGCGCAAAGCAACCATACTCAAAACCATCAGCGAGCAAGGGAAACTGACCCAAGAGCTGCAGAAGCGAATCGAAAACTGCTGGAACAGCACAGAATTGGAGGACATCTACCTACCCTACAAGCCGCACCGAAAAACCAAAGCGGATATAGCCAAAGAACAAGGATTGGAGCCGCTCGCTGTACTACTGCTCAAGCAACAAAACGGGAATATTGAAAATTGGGCTAAACAATATGTATCCAAAGAAGTAGCTAACACCGAAGCGGCACTGCAGGGCGCACGGGACATCATTGCCCAGCAAATCGCTGAAAACGAAAAAGCGAGAAATGCGATTCGGCGTGAATTCAGCTACTCGGCTATGCTCAGCACGAAAGTGGTCAAAAGCAAGCAAGAAGAACCCGAAGCACAAAACTACAAAGATTATATCGGTATAAATGAGCCCCTTAAACGCATTTCGAGCCATCGGCTGTTAGCCATTCGGCGTGCCGAAAAAGAGGGGTATATCCGTGTAGATATTTCGGCCGACCCGGAAAAATGCTTGGACAAATTGGCATCGCTCTATCTGCATGCTCGCAATGATGCTGCATATCAGGTAGAAACAGCTATGGAGGACAGCTACAAGCGACTGCTGAAGCCTGCCATAGAAAATGAATTTGCCGCCCAATCGAAGGAAAAAGCAGATACCGAAGCGATTCGTGTATTTGCTGAGAACCTGCGCCAACTGCTGCTCGAATCGCCATTAGGACAGAAACGGGTGCTCGCTCTTGACCCCGGATTCCGAACAGGATGCAAATTGGTCGTCCTCACGGCGCAAGGCGACCTTGTGATGCATAGCGTAGTCTATCTACACTCCGTAGAATCGACCAAGACGCTGCAATCTCTGATAAAAAAACATGCCATCGAAGCTATTGCCATCGGAAACGGAACGGCAAGCCGAGAAACCGAACAAATGGTGCAAGTAGCGTTAGTGGGAATCGCTCCCGAACAACGGCCGAAGGTATTTGTAGTCAGCGAAAACGGAGCCTCGGTCTATTCTGCCTCAAAATTAGGGCGGGAAGAATTTCCGACAGAAGATGTAACCGTGCGCGGCGCTATAAGCATTGGGCGCAGACTGATTGACCCACTTGCCGAATTAGTCAAAATAGACCCTAAATCGATCGGTGTGGGACAATATCAGCATGATGTCAATCAAAACCGACTGAACGAAAGTCTGCAGCAAACCGTCGAAAGCGTGGTGAACTATGTGGGGGTGGATGTCAATACAGCTAGCAAATATCTACTGACCTATATATCCGGCTTGGGAAGTACGATAGCACAAAACATAGTGGATTATAGAGCAAAAAATGGGGCATTCAAGAACCGCAAGGAGCTGCTAAACGTACCCAAAATGGGAGCAAAGACCTTTGAGCAGGCAGCGGGATTTCTGCGCGTGACCGATTCGGATATGCCATTAGACAACTCCGCCGTGCATCCGGAACGCTATAAATTGGTGGAGAAAATGGCTAAAGACCTCGGCTGCACCATCACCGAACTGCTACAGGACGCAGAACTCCGGAAACGGATTGATATACAACGATATGTGTCAGAAGAAGTCGGATTGCCGACGCTGACCGACATCGTACACGAATTGGACAAGCCGAGCCGTGACCCGAGAACCCAAGCCGAGACATTTCAATTTGAAGAGTCGGTTCATACCATCGAAGATTTGCAAATAGGAATGATACTGCCCGGAATTGTAACCAACATAGCTAATTTTGGCGCATTTGTAGATATCGGTGTACACAAAGACGGCCTAATCCATATCTCGGAGATGGCAAACCGGCGTATCAGCAGCCCCTCCGAGGTGGTTCATCTACATGAACCTATTCGAGTACGAATTATTGATATTGACCTAAAACGACAGAGAATACAGCTTTCGCTCAAAAAAATATAGCATTACGCCGTATATCTGTGTAAAAAAATGACATAATTTGCAGCAAATTGACCAAAACACGCAAATTATGTCATTTTTGTTTTCGTACTTCAAAAGATAGTTGTACCTTTGCACCGATTTTCAGAAAACACATTTGAATTAGAAATCGTATCAGTGCAAGCAATATGCACAATAGTAATTTCAAAAACAACATTTTTGCTGTAATATGCACGACTTACAAAACAAAGAATCAAATAGACTACACAACAACTCACACTATTAATTATTAACACAAAACACAATGAAAAAGTTTCTATTAATCAGCGTGCCTATTTTCTGCACGGCACTTTTGGCAACAAGCTGCTCTAACGACAAAGAGATTTCTCTAAATGACTATTCAATCACACCAACGGCTGAATTACAGTAGATAGCAATATGAAACTATTCAAACATACTTGCATATTAATAGTTACACTATTTTTGTGCGCTTGTTCCAGTAGAGGATATCAAATCGGGTATTACTTACACAATACTACCGGTCACGACATTACAATTGTCAACACTAAGTCACAAGTTTATAGTAAGGTTAAGCGAGACAGTGTTGTCGTGGAAAATAATGAATACTATTTTCTATGTGTGCAGGCACCAACCAAAAAAGATATGGCATACTATTCCCTGTTAAATGTAGAATCGATG
>CAVKVE010000124.1:0-6146 GCA_963659655.1 Bacteroidaceae bacterium
CACCGAACCATCTACAAACAAATCAGGCCGCCCCTCTCGGAGCAGCCTGATTTGTTTCCTATTTAGCGCTACATTAAGCAGCCTTAGCGGCTTTGCGTGCCTTGCGGCGGTCTTGTGCGCGTTGAATATCATAAGCCAGCGGCGATGCGATACATACCGACGACCAGGTACCCACGATAACACCCATCAGCAGGGCGAATACGAATCCACGGATGGACTCACCGCCGAAGCAGAAGATAGCCAACAGAACGACCAGCGTAGACATCGAAGTCGAGAAGGTACGGCCAAAGGTCGAGTTGATGGCGTTGTTGATGTTGATAGCACGGTCACGCTTCGGATAGAGGTGGTTGTTCTCACGCACACGGTCGAAGATAACCACCGTAGCGTTGATCGAGTAACCGATGACGGTCAGGATAGCCGCAATAAACGATTGGTCAATCTCCATCGAGAACGGCATCACCTTCCAAAGGATCGCATACAGACCCAGAATAATCACCGTATCGTGCGTCAGGGCAGCGATAGAGCCTACCGAGTAAGCAAAGTTGCGGAAACGAGCCAAAATGTAGATAAAGATACCTATTAGGGCAGCAATAATCGACCAGATAGCCGCTGTCGTGATATCGTCTGCCACAGCAGGACCTACCTTCTGCGACTGCATGATACCCACTTCCGGATTTATCTCCGTCGATTTGAAATCATCCAGCGTGATGTCATCAGCCAAGAACGGCTTGCTACCCTCGTAGAGCAGCGTCTCAATCTGTGTATCAGCGTCTTCCGACTGGTCTTGGATGCGGTAGTTGGTCGATACACGCACTTGGTTGCTGCTACCGATCGTTATCACATTCAGCGAGTAGGTGTCGTCGCCGTCCAAGTTAGCCTTGAATACATTGTCGAGCGACTCGCGAACATCCTGCGTATTGACAGGCTGTGCAAAACGGATGACATAGTTGCGACCACCCGAGAAGTCGATACCGAGGTTCAGCTTACCGAATATATGCGGCTCCAAACCGAGGATAGCGAAGATAATCAGCACACCCGAAATCGAGTACGCATATTTGCGGAACTTGATGATGTTTGCATTCGTGTTCTGCAAGAAGTTCTTGGTCATGCGGGTGCAGAACGACAGCTCTTTGGCGTTCTCGTTCTTCGCATAGTCCTCGAGCAACAGACGCGTGATAAACACAGCCGTCAGGAACGAGGAGATGATACCAATCATATAGGTAACGGCGAAGCCCTTGATAGGACCTGTACCGAATATAGCCAAGATAGCACCGGTCAGGAAGCTGGTCACGTTGGCGTCCACAATAGCGGAGATAGCGTTCTTGAAACCTTCCTCGATAGCCTTGCGCATGGTCTTACCGCCACGAATTTCCTCTCGAATACGCTCATATATCAGCACGTTGGCATCCACCGCCATACCCATCGTCAGCACGATACCGGCGATACCCGGCAGTGTCAGCACGGCAGAGAACGAAGCCAAAATACCCACAAGCAGGAATATGTTGCAGCACAGAGCACCGTCGGCAATCAGACCCGGAATCCAGCCGTAGTAGAAAATCATATAGATAAGAATCAGCACGAAGCCGAGAGCGAAGCTCCACAGACCATCGTGGATAGCAGCTTTACCCAGCGTCGGACCCACTACATCCTCTTGGATGATACGCGCAGGAGCCGGCATCTTACCCGAGTTCAGGGTGTTTGCCAAGTCTTTTGCCTCCTCAACGGTGAAGTTACCCGTAATCTGGCTGTTACCGCCGGCAATCTCATTCTGCACGGTCGGGAAGCTGTATACGAATCCGTCGAGTACGATAGCAATCGACTTGCCGATGTTCTCTTTCGTCACACGCTGCCATGCCTTTGCGCCCTCAGCGTTCATCGACATCGACACATTGGCATAAGCACTGGTCTGCGAGAAGTCTGCACGAGCGTCCGTAATCACATTGCCTTCCATCGAAGCGCGTCCGTCACGCTGTGCCTTCAGAGCAATCAGCTGATAGTATTGCTCTGCGTCATCCACCGATTTCACGGTCCAACGCAGACGCAGGTCGCGCGGCAGCACTTGTTTAGCCACCTGCGAGTTCAGTATAGCCGTCACAGCAGCGGTGTCGGTATAGTGTACCGTACCTACCACCGGACCGCGATACGCTTGTCCTTGTTGATTTACCGACGGGTTCAGGATAGCGAACAGCGGGTTCTGCTTCTTGTATTCCTCAAAACGCTTCTCTTGGTCAGCTTCCAACGCAGCCGAGTCCTCTTGCAGGCTGTCTACCAGCGCAGCGATGTCATCGTTAGCGTCTGCCTGTGCGGGCTTAGCCTCTTCTTTCGCAGCCTCAGTCGTTTCGGTCGAAGCGTTCAGCTGTGCATACTCAGCGTTGATTTGGATCAATTGCGGCAGAATCTCGTTCAGGTCGTAGGTCTCCCAGAACTCAAGGTTAGCCGATCCTTGGAGCAACTTACGCACACGCGCCGGCTCTTTCACGCCCGGCAGCTCAATCAGAATACGCCCTTGTTGCGACAGTTTCTGAATGTTGGGTTGAACCACGCCGAAACGGTCGATACGAGTACGCAGCACCTTGAACGAGTTGTCCACAGCGCCATCCACTTCGTCGCGGAGCACTTTCTCTACCTCCGAGTTCGACGAGTTGAGCGACACCTTGTCTTTCAGCTCGTACGAGGTGAATACCGATGCCAATTGTGCTTGCGGGTCAACTTCGTGGAACGACTCGATAAAGAGTGTCACAAAGTCCGTACCGCTCGATTTCTGCTTTTCCTGAGCTAATGCCATTGCCTTGGTGAAGTTCTCCGAGGTATTGTTGCCCGACAGCACGCGGATAATGTCCGGAACGCTCACCTCCATGGTGACGTTCATACCGCCTTTCAGGTCAAGACCGAGGTTCAACTCTTTGGCACGGCACTCTTTGAGTGTATAGCCGAACCATACTTTTTTCGATGCAATCGAGTCGAGGTAAACATACTCTTTCGCAGCGTTGTCGCCTGCGTACTCTTTTGCCTTTTTGTCGTAATGTGAAGTTACAATAGAGAACGACAGGTAGAAGGCGCACACCAAGAATAGGAGTACCGCCAGTGTTCTAACAAGCCATTTGTTTTGCATATTATTTGTGTTTTATTTATTTATCAAGTTCGTTTTGCCCCCGATATAACTATCTGACCCCCTCATCCCAATTTATTCCGCTCCGCCGGTATTCTTACAGTACCCATCTTCTTGATGCACAAGACACATAGCGCATTTTTCTACTTATCAAGCGATAGTTATACAAAAAGCGCACAAAGGTACAACTTTTTTGCGAAACTTACAAATTATTTTCACCCAACCCCCACCAACCGCAAAATTTTCCTCGCAACCTCACCTTCCCCAATACCTCCATTACATATTTCCACCCATTTTTCCGATCTTTCAAACTATTACCATCCAAGCCACATCGCTCTCCCTATGCTAAACCCGTAGAGACGGTATTCCATACTGTCTCTCATAGCATGCCGAACCATCCACAACAACGGCACGCTTTTTTCCCTTTCACCTCATAAAAACACCTCTATTCTCCCCATAAAGCAAAAAGAGCTCCCCTATTCGGAGAAGCCCTTTTCACATAGTTAAAAAACTCTCTTATATGCGAATCACATTAGAGCACCTGTTCTTGTTTTACAGTACCATCTACCGTAACCTTAAAGCGCTTGGTTTGAGTACCCTTAGCACCATAAGGATTCTCATAAATTTCCACATTGACAACCTCGTTCCAAAGACCGGCACCGGCTCCAACAGAGGTCGGGAAACCGCCGATGGTTGTGTTGTTGAAGGTCAGTGTCCCATAGATGCCGTATTCCGTATGGATCTCAATAGCGGCTTTATCATCGGCATCCGTCTTATTGATAAATTGGCAGTTGTCTATGGTCAAGTTAAATTCTACATTTCTCTCGCTATAAACCAAAATACCCTTTGTATTACCCTTAATCGTACTATTCTTAATTTCCATATTGCCTGCATAGAACCATATCGGATACCCTTTCATACCCCCAGCTGCATTTGGGTTATCAATGATACAATTGTCCACAACCGTCTTTGTAGCGGTAGTACGCAGTACACCATTGATATTGCAATTGGTGAAATTAAGTTCTGCGCCACGATAGAAGAATAAGTCATAATCACCGGTAGCGACTGACGAAATAGTTACATTCGAGAACGACAATTTAGCACCTTCTTGATAAGTTGCCTCAGCAAGAGTGAGAACAGTCATTTCCTTATCTGCACCTACGATACTAATCGTCTTATCACCGGTGAGACCGGTAGAATTATTGATGGTATAACTTCCTGCTTCCAACTCAATCGTGCTTTTTCCTGCAGCCAGTGCAGCCGTCAGTTCCTCGGTCGTGCTAACAATAGCGTCAGCTACAGCCATCTTGGTTACGGTGTTGTTGCTTGCCGTAACGCCCGTTACATCAATACCATTCGCAGCAATCTCTTGAATCGAAGCCTCACCACGACGCGGAGCGTAGTAGCCCTCAATCCTGTTGTCTTTCGCTACGGTATTCGCAATCGTCACATTGGCAGCGTTGTCGGTACGGCCGATGATGCTTGCCACATAGCCGGACTCATCCACCATCTTCACATTGTGCAGATAGCTGTTCTCAACCGAGCACCCGTCAATCTTCACAGGAACCGTACCGTTGCGACCTACCAGACCTGCCACCGGTTGAATACCATAGATGTCTGCACCGATTACATGTACATTCTCAATCGTGATGTCATGCGCATTCGGCTCAAGCGTAGCAAAGATAACGGCTGCGTGACCCTTGATATTGTCAACTTGGTGGTCTTCGTTCAGACAGATTACCTCTGCGCCTTGTACGGTCAGGTTACGAACGGTATCCTTACCCTGTTGGTTATTCGGCGAGCAGAACAGACTTGCGTGGTAGGTACCCAAAGTGGTATTACACTTGTTGTCGCCAACCAACTTCACATTCTTGATCGTGAAACCGTTACCATCCACATGCAAATCATTGCCCCACAGATAGATACTACCCAACTCGTGACCACCGAAATCGAGGTCTGCAGCCAGCTCGATGCTCTTGGTTACATGTATGCCGCACAGTGCTGCCCACTCAGCAGGAGTCTTGATAACATAAACATTATTTACCTCTTCCGGCTCCTTTGTGGTTGCGCCGTCCCAGATCTCCACATTCTCTTCGCCATCAAATTCCGGCTTGATGACTACGTTGAAATCGGTCGTCGAGGTCAGCAGGTTACCGTAGATGTTCGTGCGGTAGTTACGCTGCAGAGGCACGTTGTTGAATGTGCGGTCAGCAATGTTTGCGTTGTCGTAGCTGATCGTCACGGTGTTGTCTGCCTTCTTGTCCTCCGACATCAGCAGGTAGTTCATGGTCAGGTAGCTGTAGCCCGTAACAGGGAAGGTTACCTCCGGCAGTTCAGCCAAAGCGAACTCTACCGTGTTCTCGCCCGATACTTCGCCGCTCTTCAGGTCCAGCACATTCGGAACAATCACTTTCACGCCGGCTTTCAGCACTTCTTGGCCGGCAGCCTTCGATTCAGCCAAGTCGCCTGTACCGATGTTCAGCTGTGCGAACGGACGGTGCAGTTCTACTACCTCTTGCGACGAGCCGTTCACGGTAATCTCCGTTACAGCATAGAATGCGTCGAGGCTCTCATCGCTTGTAGCCACACCTTCGTAGTTAGCAGTAATGGTGCAAGCTGCTTTGTCGAAAGTGTAAATCGAAGCCTTGGTAGCCGTAGTAGCGTCAGCCCAGAAAGCCACCGCATACTTGTTGCCATTGACCAACTTCAGCGAAACCGTAGTAGAAAGGTTGATGGTCTTGCTGCCCGACAGGTCGTCAAGCAACGCATAAGTTGTTGTACCATCGACTTCTTCTGTTACCTTGTACACAGCATAGCTTAGGTTCGTAGCGGTCGTACCATCGCCGAAGGTAGCTGCATCTTCAGCGAGTGCTTTCGGCGCACGGCTGACCATAGATTTAGGTAACTCTGCGGTGAACGAAACCACGGCTTCGCCTTCCGTCTGTACCTCTTCGCGCTCGTTGGAGCACGATGTTGCCATCAGCAGACCCGCTGCCACAGCAAACATAGATAATAAACTCTTTTTCATGTTAATTGG
>CAVKVE010000125.1:0-6040 GCA_963659655.1 Bacteroidaceae bacterium
TCGCCGGCTTCATGAAAGTGGCTACCGCCATGCTCGAGCAAGGTATTCTATAAGGAACGAAACAGGACTTTTTGCTGATTCTGTTTTGGCAGAAATACCGAACAAGTGACAAATAGATAGCTCTCAATGATTGGTTGAGAGCTATCTGTTTGTTTGAGAATGACTGTCGTTTTTGCACAGTTATGGGTTAAACCGAGCCGTGCGACCGGTAACTATGTCGGTTACAGCACAACACGACCCAATCCATTCGTACGAAAAAGAGAATGTTGTTGTGCTAAAAATGAATTCCACTTGTATATATTACAAAAAAGCATTAACTTTGCAGGCAGTATGAATACCGGGAAACGATGCGATTGCATAGCACACAGTGTATTCATGCCCACTCTACTCCGTAACCCTATATGCAGCAAAACCATTATCATATCTCCGTAGTCTCGCCCGTCTATCGTGGTGAGAAGATGGTGGCGGAGTTGGTTTGTCGTATCGTGCAAGCCATGCACAGCATTGAAACAGATAGTGCATATAGCGCAGCACCAACAGACGCCGCCAACGCCCCCGCAGACAAAACGATGGCAAATGGTACGCTAACCACCACGAACACCGCTAATACCCCCCCCCACAGCCCATTCGCTTACGAGATAATTCTCGTCAATGATGCCTCACCGGACAACTCGTGGCAGGAGATAGAGAAGCAATGCGCGCTCAATCCCTGTGTGCGAGGTATCAATCTCTCCCGTAATTTCGGTCAGCACTATGCCATTACGGCAGGTCTGCACTACGCCAAGGGCGACTATGTCGTGGTGTTGGACTGCGACCTGCAAGACCGCCCCGAGGAAATCCCTGCGCTATACCGCAAAGCACAGGAGGGGTATGATACCGTTTTAGCACAACGCATACACCGTGAGGACAATTGGCTCAAACGAACATCCTCCAAACTATTTTATTCTGTTTTCAGTTTCCTAACAGACACCCAACAGGATGCCTCTGTGGCCAATTTTGGCATCTACCGCCGCTGTGTGATAGATGCGATCTTGGCTATGGGCGACCGCTTCCGCTATTTTCCGACACAGGTGCAATGGGTTGGATTCCGAAAAGCCTATCTGCCTGTGCAGCACGCAGAGCGTGCAGAAGGCAAGTCTTCCTACAACTTTGGACGGCTGATGCGATTGGCACTAGATACCATCATCTCGTTCTCTGACAAACCGATGCGACTGATGGTCAAGTTTGGTTTTGTCATCACACTGTTGGCGGGGTTGATTGCGATAATCTATCTCATCCGTTTCCTATTGGGAGATATTATTGTCTTGGGCTATACAAGTCTTATTCTCTCGGTGTGGGCGACTGCGGGCATCATAATTTCTTTATTGGGCGTTGTCGGGCTGTATATCGGCAAAATGTTTGATACCGTGAAACATCGTCCGACCTTTATCGTGGGGGAGACTCGCAACTTGGACGCATGAATATCAGTACATTAGATTGGGATTCTCGTTTCTTCGGTCTACGCATAGGGCGTGTCGAATTACAAACGCCTGCGGATGCCGAAGCACTGCAAAAGCGACATACCGAGATGAAACAGCAATACGATTTGTTGTATGTGTTTGATGCGGCAAAAGCAGGCTTTTCAGCAGACGGTGCACTATTGGTAGACCAAAAGATTCTATACTCTAAACCCTGCAAACCACGACAAACATTTAAGGATGTTTCACTCTACCAAGACGACAAGCCCTCGGACTCTCTCTATCATTTGGCTCTCATCAGCGGTTGGTACTCTCGTTTCAAAATAGACACTCGCTTCCCCCAAGGAAGCTACGAGCGCTTGTATCGCCGTTGGATTGAAAATGCTTGTCCCGCACCGGGCACAAACAAACGGATTTTTATATTCTCCGACACATATAGGCAAACCAAGGGGATGCTTACCATTGATTTTCAAGACACATTAGGACACATCGGTTTGGTGGCTGTAGATACGGATGCACATCATACGGGCATTGGAAGCAAGCTTATGTCCACCGTAGAAAACTATTTGCTGGAACAAGGCGTAAAAACGATAGAAGTTCCTACCCAAAAAGCCAACATCAATGCGTGCCGTTGGTATGAAAAGAATGGCTTCAAAATTCAATCCAAAATGCCTATATATCACTGGTGGCTATAATGCGCAAAACGAATATGAATGAAGCGATTCAAAATACAATGCGGAAGAATAAAGACGTCGCAGGCATCTTTGTGCTGATGCTGGGCATCTTTGCATACATCATGTTCGTGATAAAATGGAACAGCGACTTGCCCGCTCATGCCTATATCGCTCAACAGATGTTGGAGGAACATCGGCTGTTCTCTACCAACTTCTTGATGTATTTTCTCATCAACCTGCTCACGCTGTTTACCGGCTATAAATACCCTATGCGAGCCGTCTTGGTATTGCTACTGGCAATGGCGAATACCGCAAAATATACCATTGTGCGAAATGCTTTCTACAACTGGACTTCCTCGAAAACAGCCAAATGGGCGGCTTTGGCTCTGCTGTTTGTATACATTATTCCCATCATGTATTTCCTCAAACCATTGGGAATTTTCCTCTCAGCGAACAATATGTATATGGGCTATTGTGTCCCCAATGTGTGGCACAACTCTACCATACTCTGTATGATGCCCTTTGCCATAGCCTGCTATCTGCTGTCCGTCAAGCAATTCAAGCAATACACCGACCGACGCAACGGGCAAATAACGCTACTGCTCACCCTGAGCGTTCTCGTGAAACCGAGTTTCTACTTTGTGTATGTCATCGCCTACCCGATTGTTATGCTCTGCCGATACGGACTGCATAAATCGTTCTTCAAATCCTTACTTCCGCTGTTGGTCGGAGGGATATGCCTCGCATACGAATATGTGACCATATATTTCCATGGCGGCAACGACGGAAGTAGCGTAGTGATAGATATAGCGCAGCTTTTTACAGTCGATTTCTGGCAATCTCATATCTTGTATTGGATGGTATCTATTGCCTTGCCGCTTGTGTTTCTGTGTCTGTATGGACGCACCATCTATCGAGACCCCGAGTTTTGGTTTGTCTTGATTATGCTGATGTGCGGCTTTGGGATACTATGGTGCTGCCAAGAGACCGGCCCTCGCGCCACGCATGGTAATTTCGGGTGGCAAGCCATTGCAGCGATGTGGTTTGTCTATTTCTATATACTCAAGACCCTGATTTGCAACAACGAAGGGGCAAAAGCACCATACGGGGGGGGGTATTCGCAAACTGCGCTATTACTTCTATACGGTATACATGTGCTAATGGGGTTTGTGTATTTGGGTAAATTCCTGATTACGAACGATTTTGGATAATACGAAGACCAAGTGGGCGACATATAGTTCTCTTGTGGCAATCAACTTGCTCTATGCGTGCGTTACGCTATTCACCAAATACGCATCGCAGCATCCTTTTATGTCTGTTCCATACCTGCTGGGCTTGTGCGGTGCAATCGGAGTGATGGGCGTTTATGCTGTTTATTGGCAACAAGTGCTGCGCCGTATTGACCTCAGCACCGCCTATATGTTCAAAGGCACAAGCCTGGTCTTTGTGATGTTGTTGGCCTTTGTAATTTTCGGCGAGCAAATAACGCTCAATAACATTATCGGCGCCGCAGTGATAATAGCAGGCATAGTGCTCTACGCAAGAGAATAATTCATAATTCATAATTCGTAATTACCAATGTACTACCTCATCGTTATACTATCCGTTTTTGCCGCCGCCTGCGCACAGTTGCTGCTTAAACAGGGCGCACGGAAAGGATATGCTGTTTGGTGGCGGCAGTACTTGAATGGGTATGTAGTCGGCGGGTATGCCATTATGCTGACTGCGATGGTAGTAAATATATTTGCGATGAGCCGAGGTGTTCAAGCAAAAGAAGTAAGCACTATCGAATCGCTGAGTTATCTCTTTGTACCCTGTTTGGCTTTCTTTCTTTTCAAAGAAAAAATCACTCGTCGTAAAATCACAGCCATAGTGATAATAATTAGCGGAGTAATAATTTTCTTTTTATAGTATTATGAATCAATATCTATTATCTAAAACAGTCAATATATTAGGGTATATCGCATTTGCCATTTCTACTATCTGGTCTGTCTATTGGGTATTCTTTGGGTTAGATCTATCAGATAGTTTTTACTTCGCATGCAAATTTTTATATAGTGAAGATGTAGATGTGTTTCTACAATTCACTCAATTTATACTGAGGTGTTGCAATAGGTTGTTTGGTGATTACATAATTGGTTATCGGTTGGTAAATTGGTTATTCTATTTCCTTACATATATATCTGTATATCTGTTTTGTCTATCTATCAGTAAAGAGTTTCGCAAATATGGAATATGGTTTCTTTCGATAGCATTGGTACTGATGACTAATATCAATACAAATGTGTTTTCTGGAGAATCAATATCGGCATTTTTCCTGATTTTTACATTTATATCTCTGTATAAAGCAACACACGAAAATCGTTTGTGGTTTATCGGATTGAGCTTTTCGACAACTTTGTGTGTTCTTTCACAATTTCCTAATATAGTATTGATTTTCATATTATTAGCAACAAGTTGGTTGTTTTGCAGTCAAAAATCAGATTATGGCTTTATTGTAGTATCAGTCATAATTTCATCCGCCTTATATCTACTAATAAATAGCATTTTATATGGAGGCTTAGGTGCTTATTCCAATATACTTACCGATACATTTGTATCAACATCAAGTCAAGGAGAGGGTGCCGACCATTCTATAGGCTTCTTACTATCAGAATACCTACATACATTAAAAGACACAATATCTAACATTAAATTTCTCTCTGTTATTTGTGTTATTCCGTTTATCCAATTCTTTACATCTAAAAAGTTCACGCCCTATATTACTGCTACTGCATTTGTCATTGCGCAATTAGCGTTCATTAAACTACGGGTTGCAGTTATATCGGATGTCTACAATTACGGTTTGATCGTGTATTTTTATGCACTTATATTCATATCCATATTTTCAATAATGGTTATCGGACTATTACGACACAATCGAATCATAATAGGATATGGCATTATTCCTCTTTGTATATCTTTATGCTCTCCCGCTGGTTCAGATAGCGGGTTGTGCTTATTAGGCGGAACTTTGTTTGCTTTTATACCATGGTTCGCTTATATATACAAAGAAATACTTAAAACCATAGCAAAAAAGGAATTAGTCTATTTAATGCTATCGCTTTTCTGCTTAAGTGTCTGCGCATTTGTGTATGTACGCAAAGGAATGATGATATATGGCATAAGTCTAATGGTATGCACACTCGTTGCTCTATGGTGTATTCCCTATATCAAAAAGCAAAAAATGGAATTCGTATGTAATATATATGCCAATGGAAACAAATGCTACGCTCTTTCATATATTGTACTATCTTTTTTAGCGGTCGGCTTTACTTGTTACGCAAAGAATCGACAATCTTTTGAATGGATATCTCCGAAAGAATTCACTTGCCAACATGAATTTAAGCAACTCAAATACATTTGGACAACTCCAAGAAGTTGTCAATTTGTCAAAGAAGTTATGTCCAATTATGACTCATTAGCAGAACAAGGGAAATCAATTGTTTTTTTCGGGCGTTGTTCTTATGTGTTTAATTATTTAGCACACCAAGCAGCAATACAAGGTGTTGAATATACGCAAACGGATATACCGAGAAACATAAAGGCATTAGAACAATTTATTGAAAACAATGATGTTATTGTTATTATTAGTCCTTATGACCCTACTCGACAAATATTTTCCACAGGCGAATATCCTAATACAAAATTGATGTTAGAACGACACGGATACATTTGCGAAGATAGGGGGAACAAATATGCCATCCTTTATCCTGCTAACTAAAACTTAAGTTCACATTAGAAGTGCAACAAATGCTTTTCTGTTTAGTATGTGAATATACCCCTGTAATACTAAACTGAATCTAAAAATCAGGCACTCTAATAACGACAAAAATTCAATAAGCAATGCTAAAAATAAAAAAGGGAGAC
>CAVKVE010000126.1:0-5927 GCA_963659655.1 Bacteroidaceae bacterium
CAGAAAGACGGGAACAGCATGACAACTTTTGGGGAGGTGTCGAAGTACTGGACCATGATGGCCGCAGACGGGACACTGAAAGCCCATACTGGATATATCATCGGGCTATTCTACGACAACGAGAATCTAATGCGGTCCATATACTTCACACCCGCTTCGGCTAACAACTATGTAGAGAACGGAGATGCGAAAACTACGCAGGTGACCAACTGGCCGGACAACCTGACAGCCGACGCACGGCACCATGGGTGGAACTTCGTAGGGTCGCCTTATATCTCTTTGTTCGGGAGTGGTTCGGGAAATGAAGGAATTTATAACAATTCATTGCAAATGGGATACACGCAACGGGATGGTACGCAAGCAGACATTGAGCATGTGTATGTGTCCATACCCGACGGCGGCAACACGAACACCTATACGCAGGCACTCGCCTCGGCGACCACCCTTAAGCCCTTTACCGCCTATTTCGTGCAGGCCGTAGACCCGACCGACGGGACAAGCCATCAACTCGACTTGACCTACTCGAAAGGCAACCGCTCGCTGCCAAGCCGTGTGGCTATGGCGGAAAGCGCAGCCGATGAGCCGATATTGGTGGAAATGACCCTAACCGGCGCAGACACTACGATGACGGACAATGCGGGCGTATGGATGAGCAACCGCTACTCGACCGACTACGAGATAGGCGACGACCTATACAAGATGTATGCGGAATCGACCAAACCGCAACTCTACACGACCGATGCGGCCGGGCTGCGCATGGCGTACTTAGCCGTACCTGACCAAGCTACGATTCCGGTAGGGCTGTACGCTCCGGCTGCGGGAACCTATACGCTGTCGCTCAACGAGGCAGTGAGCCGATTGGGTGCTGCGCAAGCGGTCTATCTGCTGCACAACGGCACGACGGTGGCCGACCTGATGAGCGATAAGTACACGATCAACGCCTCGCAACGAGGAACGGTCGGCGGCTATGCGCTCGCTATACGGCGTGCGCCGCACACAACGACGGATATAGACAACGCTGAGGCTCCGCACGCAGCGTTCGTGGATGGGCAAATCGTGGTATCGCACCTGCCCGAAAACGCTATGGTGCGTGTATATGACGTGCTGGGACACCTGTGCTACAACGCGACGGCTACGGAATCGGCCGTAGAGGTGTCCGCTGCGGTGCGTGGGGTCTATACGATTGTGGTGGCAACCGGAAACGCACAGACCGTACTCAAAACATTGGCTTACTAACAAACGACTAAAAAAACAGGATATGCAAATAGGTAAATCGATGATAGGAATGCTTCGTTCGGGACTGGTTGGGTGCTTGGCGTGTGTGGCACTCTCGGCAAGCGCTTGGACCCCCCCTTTTACGCCAACGGAAAAAGAAATGCCGCTGCTGCCGATGCAGACCACCTCGAAGGTGCTGGGGCATGAGATGTACGGAGAAATGCAGTATATGAGCACCTATAGCAGCATGGTGACCGAAGCAGGAGCAGAGTCGCCCTACTCGGACGGCTCGGAAACCAAAGGGAACGGGGTGCGTCGTGTGTCGCCCGGAGGAGGTATCGGAGAACCCGGCGCCATTGAACCCACGCCGATAGGAGAGGTGCCGATGGCGGCAGTTCTGTTGGCACTCGGCGTGTATGCGCTATGGGGAAAACGGCGACAGAAAAAGGCCTAATGGAACGATAGAAATCGAACAATATGCGGTGTCGGCAGAGGGAAAGCCTCGTGCCGACACTTTTTTGAGTTGCCTATCTTGAAAAAATAGTGTACCTTTGCGGAAAAATTAGGACTATGTATCTTTTCTATACACCCAATATTGAAACCGAAAAATGCTTGTCGGAGGAGGAATCGGGACACTGCGTGCGGGTGCTGCGCTACACACGAGGCGACATGATACTGCTCACCGACGGACGAGGCACGACCTACGAGGCGAGAATCACCAACCCGCACCCCAAACACTGCGAGTTTGAGGTGGTGAGCCAAGAGCAGCAAGAACGGTCGCACCCGTTTCATCTGCATATAGCCATCGCGCCGACTAAAAATGTGGAGCGGCTGGAATGGATGGTGGAAAAATGTACGGAAATAGGCATAGACGAGATAACGCCGCTGCTGTGCCGATTCTCGGAACGCAAACAACTGCGCACGGACAGACTGGAAAAAATTATTCTGTCGGCAGCCAAACAGTCGCTGACGCCCTATTTGCCTGTGCTGCACGAACTGACAGATTATCAGGAGTTTATAAAAGAATATGCACACGACCGGCACACGGAGGTGGATAAATTTGTGGCGCACTGCTACAAAGAGGACAAGCGGCTGCTGCGGGACTTGATTGTGCGGGGACGGGATGTGCTGGTGCTGATAGGTCCAGAGGGCGATTTCTCGGAACAAGAGATAGCACAAGCACTCGCCGAAGGATTCCGACCCGTGAGTCTCGGAAACTCGCGCCTGCGCACCGAAACCGCCGGAGTGGTGGCCTGCCACACGGCGATATTGGTCAATGAGTAAGTTTGTGTATATCGGGAAAATGTTGTAACTTTGTCGCTAGGAATATGGATACTTTTATACAAACGCTGATTGAATGGGATCATCAGCTGCTGCTCGCCATCAACGGGTGGCATGCGCCGTGGGCGGATGTGGTGATGTGGTACGCCTCGAAAGGTACGGTTTGGATTCCGCTGTATCTCTTGCTCATCGCCCAACTGTCGTGGCGGGCTTTCTTCCCGATGCAGTGCTTCTCTCTGCGGGCGTTCTCGGCAATGAATATTATGCCTAAGGCGTTTTACTGGAGGCGGCTGCTGATGGTGCTATGCCTGCTCGTGGCGTTCGGAATTGCTACGGGAGCGGCGGACTTTATCTCCTCCGGAATTATCAAACACGCCGTGGCGCGTTTCCGTCCGACACGCAACCCGCACTTGGCGCACCTGGTGCATATCGTGAACGGATACCGAGGCGGGCGATACGGGTTTGTGAGCAGCCATGCCGCCAACACGATGTCGTGCGCACTGCTGTTCTCGCTGCTGTACAAAAAATGGAAAGCCACCGTCGGACTGATGTCTTGGGTGGCTATCAACTGCTATAGTCGTATGTATCTCGGGGTGCATTACCCCTCCGATATTGTAGGCGGACTTATTGTGGGTACTGCGATGGCACTGCTGGTCTACTGGGTGCTGAATCGATGGGTGCTGCCGTGGGTGCTTGGCAACCGGGGCGAGGAGCCCGATAGAAAGGCGGCTGCGGACGGCGAGGCCCCTGCTGGCGGTGACTCATAAACTGCGCATACTGCTCGGCGGTGAGAATCTGCTTGAGCTCGTTCTCCAACTGACAAAGGCGATTCATATCATCCTCGCGACTGCAACCCTCGTGGCGCATACGAGCATAACGCAAATGCACCCGATAGAGCGTATCGATGACGCTGCTATCCGTCAGGCTCAGCTCACGCACCAACATCTCGGTCTGCTTCTTGGCAACCTCTTCGGGCTTGCGTCGGGGCATATACTCCTCCGGTTCGGGGGGCTGCGCTGCTGCATAGACCGCCGCCAAAATCAATATAGAAAATAGTACAAATCGTTTCATAAGATACATTTTGATACCTTTCGCATAGCAAAAATTATGCCATTACGCCCCGAAATATGGATAGCCCAACGGCTCTATTTCGCCCAACAGAACGCTGACGGCGGGGAGAGTACGCAGTCGCGCACCTCGCGTCCGGCGGTGCGAGTGGCGCTGGCGGGAATCATCATCGGCGTGATGGTGATGATAGTAACTATCTGCGTGGTGGTGGGATTTAAGCAGACCATTACGGACAAGGTGGCGGGATTCGGGGCGCACATTCAGGTGGTGAATTTTGACAACAACAACACCTACGAGATGCAGCCTATCACGGTGTCGGATTCGCTGCTCGGCGTGCTGCGCTCATTTGAGCATGTGCAGTCGGTGCAACCCTTTGCCACCAAACCGGGAATCGTGAAAACCGCCGATGCCTTTCAGGGTATGGTGCTGAAAGGAACGGACTATTGGGACTATTTTGCGGCAAACCTGAAGGATGGTGCGCTGCCCGCAAAACCGCAAGAGGTGCTTATCTCGCAACAGCAATCGCAACAGCTGGGGCTGCACACGGGGGAGGCTATGTACTGCTATTTTGTGGACGAGAGCGTGCGGGTGCGGAAATTTACCATTTCGGGTATTTACGAGACGGGGTTCGGCGACTTTGACAAACTGTTTGTGCTGGGAAACATCGGCGTCATTCAACGGCTCAACGACTGGGACAGCACGGAGGTGTCGGGCGTGGAGGTGCTGCTCGACGATGTGTGGCACTTGGACAAGGTGGCAGACGAGGTGTATTTCGCCACGGTGAACCACTTCGACGAGGACGGATACAATGTGTATTATGTGCAGACGCTGCAGCAACTCAACCCGCAAGTGTTTGCGTGGCTCGACCTGCTGGACATGAATGTGGTGGTGATAATTATCCTAATGCTCTGTGTGTCAGGGTTCTGCATTATTTCGGGGCTGATAATTCTGATACTCGACAGCATTCAACTGATTGGTGTGCTGAAGGCGTTGGGGGCGACCAACCGATTTGTGCGGCGTATATTCATCTCGGAGGCGGCGATGCTGATAGGCAAGGGAATGCTTTGGGGCAATGTGCTGGGTCTGGGGCTTTGTGCAGTGCAGTATTTCACGCACCTGCTGCCCCTGGAGGCGGCGACCTACTATGTGAACTATGTGCCGATTGCGTTCCCGTGGGGCTGGTGGCTGCTGCTCAATATAGGAACACTTGCCGTGTCGCTGCTGATCATGTTAGCCCCCTCGGCAATAGTAACCCAAATAAGCCCCGCCAAAGTGATGCACTTTGAATAAGGGGGGAAGGGAGCAACCATACACCGGCGTGTCGCCGGAGACAATAACTATTTTATGCAATTTCCCCCTCTTTGAGGGGGCTAAGGAGGAGTCCGATGATACTAACAACACCTGTACATATTCCCGTATCCGATTGGCAGATAGGCTATAACGACCGTCTGCTGCTGCTCGGTTCGTGCTTCTCGGACCATATTGCCGCCAAACTGCAAGAGCATTATTTTCAGGTGACGGCGAACCCGTTTGGCACACTCTATAACCCGCTATCGATTGCAAATGCGCTGTCGCTTGCGGCGGCAGGACAACTGCCCGAATGGGTGGAGTGGGGCGGACTGTACCACTCGATGTATCATCACGGCTCATTCTCTCGCCCGACAGCGGAGCAGACGGCTGCGGCAGTGGGCGAGAGTATGCAGGTGCTGCGCAAGGCGTTCGAGGAAGCGCAAGTGGTGATTATCACCTTCGGTACGGCGTGGGTGTACGAATACGAGGGACAGGTGGTGGCGAACTGCCACAAGATGCCGGCAGACCGGTTTCAACGCAGACGCTTGACAGTGGAGGAGATAGTCGAGGTATGGCAGCCGATAGTGGAGGCGCACAAGGAGAAGCACTTCCTCTTTACGGTATCGCCCATTCGGCACATCAAAGACGGACTGCACGAGAACCAACTGAGCAAGGCGGTGCTGCTGATGGCCATAGACCGGTTGCAGGCACTGATACGCCCCACAATAGAAATACAAACAACGACCGAGAAGCAAACACCGGCGCAAACAAAGCCTATCGCGCAGGTGGATTACTTCCCATCGTACGAGATCGTGCAGGATGAACTGCGGGACTATCGGTTCTATGCGGAAGACATGGTGCACCCGAGCGGGGTGGCAGTGGAGTATGTATGGGAGTGGTTCGGGAAAACCTACTTTTCGGAGGTCACGCGGCGGGAAATGCAACCGCTCCACCAACTCTATTTAGACCGACACCATACCCTGCTGCACCCCGACACGGCGGAATCGCAGGCATTCGTGGCACGCATAGAAGCCAAAGCGGCTGCACTCAGAGAACGCTATCCGTGGGTGTGA
>CAVKVE010000127.1:0-5907 GCA_963659655.1 Bacteroidaceae bacterium
ACTTTCTATGCCCATATCGAGGGCGATTCCATGCGTGACGCAGGCATTCTTGATGGCGACCTCATCGTCGTCGACCGCAGCCTTGAGCCGAAGAACGGCGACTTCATCGTGGCGTATATCGACGGCGAGTACACGGTCAAGGAGTTCCAACTCGACCCTGCAGGCAAATGTGCATGGCTCATACCGCACAATCCCGCTTTCCCGAAGATACAGGTTACCGCCGACAACAACTTTTCCGTTTGGGGTGTCGTCACCTACGCCATCCACAAAACGCACAAGTAATTACCTCACGCACCCTCAACTCTCAACCCCTCAACACTCAACTGCTCTCAACTCTAAACTCTCAACTCTCAACTAAACAAAGACCATGTTCGCCCTCGCCGATTGCAATAATTTCTTCGTGTCCTGCGAGCGGGTCTTCCGTCCCGATTTGGAGGGCAAGCCCGTGGTTGTCCTTTCGGGCAACGACGGTTGTGTGGTCTCTCGTTCCAACGAAGCCAAAGCCCTCGGCATTCCTATGGGCGCACCGCTCTACCAAATCCGTCCGTTGGTCGAGCAGCACGGTGTGGTCTGCTTCTCTTCTAATTTTTCCCTCTATGGCGACCTCTCCGACCGCGTGATGTCTATCCTCCGCCGCCATACTGCCCGCTTCGAGCAGTACTCTATCGACGAGAGTTTCCTCAACCTCGACCATGTCCCGCCCGCCGAGCAGAAAGCCTACTGCGAACGCCTTGTGCGCATTATCCGTCAGGGGGTGGGTATCCCTATCTCTATCGGTATTGCCCCCTCGAAGACGCTTGCCAAAGTTGCCAGCAAGTACGCCAAGAAATACAAGGGGTACCACGGTGTCTGCGAGATACGCACCGAGGAACAACGCCGAAAAGCCCTCTCTGCGTTCGAGGTCGGCGATGTGTGGGGCATAGGTCGGCGTGCCAAAGCCAAACTCGAGCAGCGAGGAGTCTTGACTGCCCTGCAGTTCGCCGAAATGCCCTCGTCGTTGGTGCAGTCTTTGTTGCATAAGCCGGGCTTGCTCACTTGGCAGGAGTTGCACGGCGACGATGTCATCGACATCACCGAGTTGCCGCAGAAGCAGTCCATCACCACCTCCCGCACCTTTGCTACTGCCGTAACCGACCGCCGACAGTTGGAGGAACAGATTGCAGATTTCACCGCCCGTTGCGCCCGTCAGTTGCGTGCGCAGAACACGGTGGCGGGGCAGGTCTATGTCTATGCCCATACCTCTGTCTTCCGTACGGACATCGAGCAGCACTACCTCTCCGAACTCGTCACCTTACCCGTCCCAACCGCCAACACGCAAGAACTCTTGCAGTATGCTTTGGCGGCATTCCGTCGCTCCTATCGGCAGGGCGTGCTGTATAAGAAAGCGGGTGTAGTCCTTATGCGTATCATGCCCGCTACGGCAGTCGTACCCGACCTCTTCGATACCCACGACCGCGAGAAAGACCAACGCTTGCAGCAAGCCCTCGACCATCTCTCCGATCGTCTCGGCAAGCGCACGATTCTCTTCGGTTCCCAACTCCCCGCCAAATCGGCAAGTGCCAAGAACGCAACCGCCAAAGCCACAACCACCCAAACAACCAAAACATCCACAACGACTAAAGCCCCCGACGCAACCAACACACCGCCTATCTACAAATCCGAGCATCGCAGCCCGCTCTACACCACCGACCTACGCGACATCATAACCGTCAAAGCCAAGTAATCGTGCTTTGCCAAGCCCACAGAATTAACGCAAAAAACACCGCTATTTTTATCGAAAAAAATAGCAAAAAAAACGCAATCATTTTCGTAAAATATCACCTCAAAGAAATAGGGCAAAAATCGCCCCCAAGAACCTAAAAATCCCTAAATCGGCAAGAGAATCGCCCAAAATGCAGGTCAGAAAAGTGCAAAATAAGAAAAAAGTGCATTTTTCTGACCTTTTCTTGTGCTTCTTGGCAAAAATGTGATAACTTTACCGGTACAAAGGTGAAAGAAACAAAAGAACTTGCACAAGGACTTTCGCAAAGACTAACCAAGTTGTTGATGCGTACCCCGAAACAACAGCGTGCCACCAAAAGACGGGTCACCTACGGGTCAGATACGGGTCACCTACGAGAGACGGATAACCAACTACCCATTACATTAAAAATTACAAATTATCCCTTCCGCCCCTCCTCCTTAGGAACTCCTTAGGAACTTCACTCGTCAAAACATTAAAATCCGCAAACACACAGTCATCAACACGCAGTCACCAACACGCAAGTCACCAACACGGAGCGCAGCGCAGTCATCAACACGCAAGTCACCAACACGCAAGTCAACCACACGGAGCGCAGCGCAGTCACACCCCTTGCAAAATCGATTTCGACCCCCAATGTACAACCGGACAAAACCATTTTTGCCGAACATTGTCGTTAATTGGGAGTCGTCGATGGGAGGCACAATCGTTTCACACTCCCGCTCATCTTTTTCGATACAGTCAATATGGAAAAGGAAAACAAGACCTTCAAGCAGTTCATGCTTGACCTGACCCCCGAAGTACGCACTTGGGTGTTCCAACAAATCGTTAAACAATGTCATGTCACCCATGCCTGTGTGCGTATGTGGGAGCGTGAAGACTCTTCGCCGCAAGAATGGCGCATTCGGGTCATCAACCTTATCGCCAAGCACTACGGTGCGAAAGTGATATTCCCGCCCATCCATCGCCGGAAGCATTTAGAAGGACACCCAGCAGAAGGAGGTGCCCAATGACGCTGAAAGAGAAAATCCTGCAGGCGAGTGATTACGGCCGTGACATCATCGTGCGGCTCTATCCCGAGAGTGCGGAGTGTTTTGGCACCAACCGCAAGTTCCGCATTCGCGACGAGAAGACCGCCTCTACCTCGCTCAAACTCGTGGAAAGCAAAGGCGGCGTTACCTATTGGGCAGTCAACGATTGGGGCAGTGGTACACCCAAAGGGCTGAACGCCATCGACCTCTATGCGCAGTTCTACAACCTCTCTTTCCCTCATGCGTGCCAACTGTTGGCGAGCGAGTTGGGTATCGATACCTCGCTGCAGAAAGAGGTCAATCGCCCCACAATTGAGCAGCGGGTGCGGCGCACCGACGAGACCCCCGGCGTCTTCCATTATCTGCAAAAACCCTTCACCGAGGACGAACTGTTCATTATGGGGCCCTTCGTCAGCAAGCAGGTCATGGAGCGTTTCGGATGGATGTCGCTGTTGGAGTACGACATTGTCCGAGAGGACAAGGCAACGGAGATACACGCCAACGACAACTATCCCATCTTTGCCCGCGACTGCGGCGACTTCTACAAGATCTACAAGCCCTACGAGTTCGACAAGCAATACCGCTTTGTCTATATGCCCAAGTACAAGGACAGCAGTATCCATACCAAGGACTTCATCAACGGCTTACGCGAAATCGACCGTGCTCTCAGCGAATTGAACAGCACCGCCGCCAACGACACCGACGCCCCTACCGACCACCCGCACACCGACAAGCGCCTGCCCGCCATTTTCATCTGTTCCGGCGAGCGGGATGCCATGAACATTGCGGGCATGGGCTATCATCCCGTGTGGTTCAATTCCGAGACGGCGAACATCACCTACGAGCAGTATGCTTTGTTGAAGAGCAAGGCGCATTGTTTGTATAATATCCCCGACATCGACGAGACGGGTATCCGTCAGGGCGAGCGGTTGGCATTGCAGTATATGGACATCCGCACAATCGAGTTGCCGCAATGGTTGCGGGAGCGTCGGGACAATCGGGGCAGACCCCGCAAAGACTTGCGCGACTTTGTCGAATTGCAACCCCGCAACGATGCCAAGCGCGACTTCGACCGCTTGGTGGCAGCCTCTCTCTCGGCTTGTTTTTGGGAGACGCAGCGTATCGGCAAGCGCGAGGTCATCAACATTCGTGTCACCTCGTTGCTCTACTATTTGAAGTTGTCCGGATTTCGGCGTTGGCAAGACCCCTGTTCACAGCGGTGGTTCTATGTCCGGGTGCAAGGCTTTCGGGTTACCAAGTGCGAACTCAACGACATCCGCGATTTTGTGCGTATGGAGATCAAGCGCCGCCATTTGCCTACCGAAGTCCTCGAGTCGTTCATCTTGAGTGGCAAGACCACCCGCACCGTGTTCGACAATCTCGAGAGCGTCACGCTCGATTTCCGTGACCACGGCGAGGCGAAGATTCTGCATTTCCTGAACGGCGACTTTTGTGTGGACAAAAACGCTTTTGCCAAGGTAAGCACCCTGCAGTCCTACTATTGGGACAACAAGGTCATCCCGCATACGATCACACGCCTGCCGTCGTGTTTCGACTACGATGCCACAACGGGCAAGGTGCGTTTCCTGCCGCACCCCTCGAAGGTCTATCGCTACCTGACCAACACCTGCCGTATCCATTGGCGGGAGGAGTACGAGGAGCGAGCCACGGGCAACCCGATTGACGACGGCGTGTATCGGGAGAAGTACAAGTTCTCGCTCTACGGCGAGCGACTGACCCCCGAGCAGCAGGAGGAGCAGGCACTTCATCTGCTCAACAAGATGTATGTCTATGGCTACCTGCTCTATTGCAAGAAGACCGACAGCCACACCTTTGCCGTGTGGGCAATGGAGAACCAAGACTTGGAGGTGAACTATTGTTCCGGCGGTTCGGGCAAGACGCTTTTCTACCGTTGTTTGGAGAAGACCGGCTTTCTGAAGATTCTCACGCTCGATGGTCGCAACCCGATGCTTTTCAACAACAACCACTATATGGAGCGGGTGGATTACGACACGGACATCATTCATTTTGAGGACACCAATGTGGATTTCAAGTTCCAAGCCATCTACGGCATTATCGACAGTGGCGTGACGGTCAATCGCAAGAACGAAGGCTCGTTTGTCATTCCTTATCAGTCGGCACCCAATCTCGTTGTCTGTTCCAACTATGCGCCGCCCGACAACAATCCCTCTACGCGTCGCCGTATCATCCCCGTCATCTTCTCCGACTACTACCACTACAAGGTGGATAGTGCCTATCGGGAGACACGGCAGGTGAGGGACGATTTCGGTATGGATCTTTTCCATTATGCGTATTCGGAGGAGGACTACAACGCCGATTCTAATTTTATGATCGATTGTCTGCAGTTGTTCCTCACGATGAAGTCGGAGGGGCGTGTATGTCAGCCGCCTTTGGTCAATTTCGAGAAGCGTATCCACCACCAACTCATTGGCGATGAGCTGTTGGAGTTCTTCGACGACTATTTCATCTATCAGGGCAATACCGACCGTCTTCTTCTGAAGCACGAAGTGTATGGAGCGTTGAAACGGAGTTCGGATAGTCGCAGTGCGGTTCCTACCATTCAACGCTTCAAGAAGACGCTGATAGAGTATTGTAAGTACCGTAGTTTCGTGTTCAATCCGGAGCCGTTGCGCACGGCGGGAGATACGCGTATTCTGCGTTGTCGCAGGGATGGCGACCGCAAGATTACGCAGGAGTACATCTATGTCCATGTCCCCGGCAACGAGATAGACGATTCCGTACTCTAACCCACCAACAGCAATCCCAACAAGGAAAAATAACTAGGACAACTATATCCTCTAGAATACCTATAACCGGAAAGCAAGGAGAGTAATCTCCTTGCTTTCTTAGTTGATAGCAGTATTCAACTCATCACCCCCCCCCTAAACCAATTCAACTACGCATAAACCCATCAACTCATAAACAACCCTCATCTCTCATTCTATTTTTTTATAATCTTGTAATCTAATCGTAGAAACAATCTATAACCAACTCAATATAAGTCCGTTAGGTGGATTACAAACAGAATACAAGACGCTTACACCATTACACCCCCATCCAAGTATTTCTCACTCTATTGGTACGAACGCCCGCTATTCCGTAATCTTGCAGAAA
>CAVKVE010000128.1:0-5905 GCA_963659655.1 Bacteroidaceae bacterium
ATGGCAATGAGTAAGTGCAGGCTGAGACGGCGACCGTTCATACTGTCCAAAAGGTCTTCCAGAACAAACAGGAGGTTACTCAATCATAATTGAGTAGCCCCCTGTTATGCATTGAACCTATCCTTTGGAGAGGTTGGGGAGTTCTTACTTCACCTCTACCCCTGTCAGCGTATAGGTCTTTCCGTTGCGGAGGATGAGTACTTGTCCGTTGCGGAGTATCTTGCGGACGGTGGTATCTGCAGTATCGGTGGTGTTGCCGACGACCGAGGAGGTCTGGCGGAAAGTAGCAGTTACGGTTACATCGCTTGCGGGCATGGTGAATTTGTTGTCATTTACCGTGACAGGATTACCAGCAGCGTCTTGTACCGTGAGTACATCCAGTTCGTAATCCGTGTCGGGTGTAACGGTGAGGGTGACCCTCTCGCCTGCGGCTGCATAGGTCTTGTTGGCAGTGACAGTGCCGTGTCCGGTAGTAGTAACCGTAATGGTGTATGTAACATAGTCTTGCACCAGACGGACTGCTTTTCCGTTGACGCGAGAGTTGTAGTTGAATATCGTTCCCGAATTAAAAACCATAGAGTTCACCCGGATAGAGTCGTACTTCGTAGCAGACCAGTAGCCGCCATCGTACTGCATACTATATACACCCAACCCTTCGCGAGTCCCTGAAGCAGGCAGGAAGACTGCGCCTGCGGCTTCTAATTGTTGCCATTGGGCGAGTGTAAAGGTCTGGTGAGTGGCATAGGCGTCTATGCTACTTTCACTTGCGAAGCCGCTCTCGAATGTTACACCCTCAGGGATGTCCCAACTATCAGGCAACAGGATAAGACCGTTGGCGTACTGCGAGCCATCGCCATTGAGGTTGATTCGGGCAACACCTTTCAGGTCGCCTGCTTTGGCTCGCTCGTATCGCAGATAACTCCACTCATCGTAAGTAAGTGTGCGGTAGGTGTTTGGGGCATTTGTGCCGATGGTGTTTGTTCCCCAATCGACAAAGTCGCCTGCGTAGTCATTGTGGTCTGTGGATGTGCTGATACCCCACTTTGCCGAACCTGTGCTGCCACTCCAGCCGAAGAGGTCTATCGTGTCGGCGAGGGCAGTGCCACTCTTGGAATAGCCGCGAGTAGCGTCATACCCATACATGCTGCCAACCACATTGGCAATACCGAGCATATCATACTGGTTTCTGGCGAAAGCCCAAGTGGTGTCGGTAGCAGAGAGTACACATTGCAAGTTGCCTCGCGAGAAACTAACTTGTTTTCCGTTGGCAGATACCGTAAAGGCAGCGGGGGTGAAGTTATAGACGATTTCTTTGAACCCGGCACTTATGGTTACATCGCTTGCGGGCATGGTGAATTTGTTGTCATTCACCGTGACAGGATTACCGGCAGCGTCTTGTACCGTCAGTACATCCAGTTCGTAATCCGTGTCGGGTGTAACGGTGAGGGTTACCTCATCGCCTTCGGTTGCCGCGGTCTTGTCGGCAGTGACAGTGCCGTGTCTGGTTGTAGTAACCGCAATGGTGTATGTGTATGGAACATAGGCTTGCACCAGACGGACAGCATACCCGTGGGAGCGTTCGAGACCTCTGCTTGCATTCATTTTGTTCGGAAAGAAGAAAAGGTGGTACGCGAGGTTATTGCTCGCCGCCGTAGCAGACCAGTAGTAGCCTTCGCATTGCACATATCTCACGTCCAACCCATAGCGGTCGCCCGCAGCAGGCAGGAATACTGCGCCTGCGGCTTCCAACTGCTGCCACTGGGCGAGGGTAAAAGTCTGGTAGTCGGCATACGCTTGAACCGTGTTACCACTTGCCAAACCGCTCTTGAAGGTTACGCCCGCAGGGAGGTTCCATCTGTCGGGCAGGAGGATAAGACCGTTGGCGTATTGCGAGCCATCACCATTGAGGTTGATACGGGCTACGCCTTTCTTTTCGCCGGCATTGGCGCGCGTATTGACGAGATAGTCCCATTCGTCTTTCGTGAGCGTGCGGTAGGTAGTGCCATCGCCGATGTTTGTTCCCCAATCGACAAAGTCGCCGCGGTAGTGATCGCCCCTATCGGAGGTACCGATACCCCACTGTGACGAATTAGTGCTTCCGCTCCAGCCGAAGAGGTCTATCTTGTCGGCGAGATCCATGCCTTCTATGATAAGGCCATACTCACCCTCCGATTCAATACCTTCGCTGGCATTGCGTATACCGAGCACATCGGTTTGGTACTCGGCGAAAGCCCAAGTGGTGTCGTTTGTAGTTATCCCGGAGCATTGCAGGTTGCCTTGCGAGAAAGCGACTTGTTTGTCTGCCGATACCGAAAAGGCAGCGGGGCGGAAGGCAGAGGCGAGTTTCTCGAACCCGCCCGTAACGGTTACCTCGCCCTTGGGCATGGTGAATGTGTATTGGTGGGTTGTGCCTTCGACAGCGGT
The DNA here is from genome assembly GCA_963659655.1 of Bacteroidaceae bacterium. Taxonomy (GTDB): domain Bacteria; phylum Bacteroidota; class Bacteroidia; order Bacteroidales; family Paludibacteraceae; genus Colicola. Next base: position 2,425 of record CAVKVE010000128.1, read on the forward strand.
GGTCGGTATCACTGTCGTACCTTGCATGACGGTGATTGTCTTCGGGGCATAGTAGGCATCGGAGGACGAGAGAGTCAGCGTAACCTTGTCGCCTGCGACTACCTCGTTCTTATCGGCAGTGATCGTGCCGTGTTCGGGTTGGATAAGTGTAATGGTATATAGGACATAGTCTTGCACCAGGCGGACTGCATCCCCGTCGGAGCGGGTGGCACTGTGGCTCGCATCCGCTCCATCCGAAAGGAAGGAAAGGCCGTACGCTGAGGTATTGTCTGCCGCCGTAGCAGACCGGTAGTAGCCGTAGTTCTGCACATCGTTCACATTCGCCCCGATGCGTTCCCCCGCAGCAGGCAGAAAGACTGCGCCTGCGGCTTCCAATTGTTGCCACTCGGTGATAGTAAAGGTCTGGTGAGTGGCATAGGCGTCTATGCTCCGTTCAGTTGAGAATCCGCTCTTGAATGTTACGCCCGCAGGGAGGACCCAACTGTCGGGCAGGAGGACAAGACCGTTGGCATAGTGCGTACCATCACTATTAAGATTGATATGGGCAATACCTTTCAGATCGCTTGCATTGGTTCGCGTATTGATGAGATAGTTCCACTCGTCTTTCGTGAGTGTGCGGTAGGTAGTGCCGTCGCTGATGTTCGTTCCCCAGTCCACAAAGTTACCGGCGTAGTTATTGTTGTTGTCGGAGGTACCTATACCCCACTTTGCCGAACCTGTGCTGCCACTCCAGCCGAAGAGGTCTATCGTGTCGGCGAGGTTAGTGCCGCTGAGATTGTCCGTGCCAATTATCCCGGTTTGGTATCCGGCGAACGACCAAGTGTAGTTGCCGGCGGTTACTCCCGAGCATTGCAGGTTGCCTTTGGTGAAAGCGACCTGTTTGTCTGCCGATACCGAAAAGGCGGCGGGGGTGAATGCAGAGGCAAGTTTCTTGAACCCGGCAGTAACGGTTACCTCGCCCTTGGGCATGGTGAATGTGTATTGGTTGGTTGTACCTTTGACGGCGGTGGCCGGTATCACGGTCGTGCCTTGCATGACGGTGATTGTATTCAGGACGTAGTAGGCGTCGTTGGACGAGAGAGTCAGCGTTATTTTTTCGCCTGCGAGTACCTCTGTCTTGTCGGCAGTGATCGTACCGTGTTCGGGTTGGGTCAGCGTAATCGTATAGAGGTCTTGCACAAGACGGACTGCTTGCCCGTGGTAGCGTGTATCTGCGCCCCAATACCAATCATCCGATTGGAAGAAAATTTGGTATGTCTTGTTCTCGCTTTGCACCGTAGCAGACTGGTAACAGCCTCTGTGCTGAACCCTGTTCACATTCTCACTATCGCGGAACCCCGCAGCAGGCAGGAAGACTGCCCCTGCGGCTTCCAACTGTTGCCACTGGGTGATAGTAAAGGTCTGGTAGTCGGCATACGCTTGAACACTGTTAACACTTGAGAGACCGCTCTTGAATGTTACACCCGCAGGGATGACCCAACTATCGGGCAGGAGGATAAGACCATTCGCATACTCTGTATCGCTTATTTTGACGCGGGCAACACCTTTCAGGTCGCCTGCATTGGCGCGCGTATTGATGAGATAGTTCCATTCATCGTGAGTGAGGGTGCGGTAGGTGTTCGGTGCATTCGTTCCGATAGTGTTCTGTCCCCAGTCCACAAAGTCGCCTGTGTAGTCATCATTTTCCATAGAGGTGCTGATACCCCACCTTGCCGAGCCTGTACTGCCGCTCCAGCCGAAGAGGTCTATCGTGTCGGCGAGGGTACCGCCTCTTGTGGAATAGCCAGAGTTTCCGTCATTCCTGTCTGAACCGCCGTTTGTATTGGCAGTACCAATCATATCGGTTTGGTACTCGGCGAACGACCAAGTGTAGTTGCCGGTGGTTACTCCCGAGCATTGCAAGTTGCCTTGCGAGAAGAGCACCTGTTTGCCATTGGCAGCAACCGTGAACTTGGCAGGCGTAAAGGCAGAGGCGAGTTTCTCGAACACGGCAGCAACTGTTACCTCATCTGCAGGCATAGTGAATGTGTATTGGTTGGTTGTGCCTTCTACTGAGGTGGTCGTTACGGGCGTTTCGCCTTGCATAACTATGATTATCTTCGGGACATAGTAGGCGTCGTTGGACGAGAGGGTCAGCGTAACCCTCTCGCCTTCGGCTGCCGTTGTCTTATCGGCAGTGATCGTACCGTGTTCGGGCGTGGTCAGCGCAATGGTGTAATTAGCATCTTTGACAAGACGGACTGCATACCCTTTATAGCGATGGGTTTCGAAGTTCGCCACCGCTTCAGCCGATAGGGAGTACATACAGTATGCCAGATCATAGTAATTTGATACCGTAGCAGACCGGTAACCGCTTCTGTATTGTACATCATTCACTCCCGCCCCGCTGCGGCATCCCGCAGCAGGCAGGAATACTGCGCCTGCGGCTTCCAATTGTTGCCACTGGGTGATAGTAAAGGTCTGGTAGTCGGCATACGCTTGAACACTGTTAACACTTGAGAAACCGCTCTTGAAGGTTATGCCCGCAGGGCAAGTCCAATCATCTGGCAGGAGGACAAGACCATTCGCATACTGTGTGCCATCGGTATTAAGGTTGATACGGGCTATGCCTTTCAGGTCGCCTGCATTGGCGCGCGCATTGAAGAGATAGTTCCATTCGTCTTTCGTGAGGGTGCGGTAGGTGTCCGGGGCATTTGTTCCGATAGTGTTCCGTCCCCAGTCCCAAAAAATGACGCTCGGGTAGCTATATTGGGATACTGAGGTACTGATACCCCACGGAGCCCAATATGAGTTGCTGCCTGGACAACTCCAACCGAAGAGGTCTATCGTGTCGGCAAGGTTACTGCCGCTGACATTAGCAGTACCAATCATATCATATTGGTTCTCGGCGAAAGACCATACATAGTTGCCCGTCGTTACACCGGAGCATTGCAGGTTGCCTTGCGAGAAGAACACCTGTTTGCCATTCGCAGCAACCGTGAACTTGGCAGGCGTGAAAGCTGAAGCGTGTTTCTCGAACACGGCAGTAACTGTAACCTCGCCCGCAGGCATGGTGAATGTGTATTGGATGTTTACTCCTTCGACGGCGGTGGTCGTTACAGGTGTTTCGCCTTGCATGACAGTGACAGATGTCAAAGTATAGTATGTAGCAGGAGTAAGGGTGAGTGTAACCCTCTCGCCTTCGGCTGCCTTTGTCTTATCGGCAGTGATCGTACCGTGTTCGGGTTGGGTAAGTGTGATGGTAGATGGAGCATTGGCTAACACAAGACGGACTGCTAACCCGCAGCGGAGATCGAAGTAACTGGAGGACCCATGCTCTCTATACGAGTGGAAGGACATGTCGAACGCGTAGTTCGAGTTGCTCGCCGTAGCAGACCAATAGTAGCCGTAAGTCTGCACATAGTACATACTCGACCCGCCGCGGCATCCCGCAGCAGGCAGGAATACTGCGCCTGCGGCTTCCAACTGCTGCCACTGGGCG
>CAVKVE010000129.1:0-5889 GCA_963659655.1 Bacteroidaceae bacterium
GCCGACTGCCATCTGTGCGAAGAGGCGTGTCCTACGGGAGCCTTGCGCCAGCCCGTTTGGGATGCCACCCGCTGCGTGGCTTATACCACCCACTACTGCATGGCGTGTCAGAACGCCTGCCCCTACAATTCCCCCGTTTAGCACAATTTTTGTGGCTGTTCTCAGCAAACGAATCGGACAGAGCCGCTATGGCAAAAACCACACCCGGAACGGTTTCGCCCGCATAAAATCAATACCGTTATGCTTCCTTATTCCCAACTTCGTATTGCCCTCGCCAGCGACCACGCAGGGTATCATCTCAAACAAGAAGTCATCCGCCATCTCACCGAGCAGGGCGCCACGCTCCACGATTTCGGTTGCTATTCGGCGGAGAGTTGCGACTACCCCGACTATGCTCATCCGTTGGCAGCTGCCGTCGAGCAGGGCGAGTACGATTTCGGTATCGTCATCTGTTCCACGGGCAATGGTATCTGCATGACGGCCAACAAGCACCAGGGCATCCGTGCTGCGCTCTGTTGGGACACGCCTTTGGCTCGTTTAGCTCGTCAGCACAACAATGCCAATGTGCTCGGTATGCCGGCCAATTATATTGCCACCCCGTTGGCGTTGGAGATTGTCGACACCTTCTTCTCCACCGATTTCGAGGGAGGTCGCCACGAGCGCCGCGTCAACAAGATTCCCATCCACTAATCCCCCTTCGGCTGTCGCCCACCGGCAGCCGATTCTGTTTCGATACGCTTGTCGTTTTTTGCGTCTATCCCGCTCTACTTCAGCCGCACCCGCAATGCGCTGCGTTGTAGTATCAGTTACGCGCTGAGCCTTTTCGGTTGGGTGCGTATTCCGCATCTTCCTATGTTTGTATCGGTCGAGCCGGCTAATTTTTGCCAGTTGCGTTGCCCCGAGTGCCCTGTCGGGCAGGCAAGCGGACATCCCCGCAAGCCGGCGTTTCTGTCCGAAGCGGTGTGGCAGCGTGTGCTGAGCGAGGTCGCCCCGTATGCACACACCATCCAGTTCTATTTTCAGGGCGAACCCCTTCTTTTCCCGAACCTCCCCCGAACCATCTCCGAGGCCCACGCCTTGGGGCTCCATACCATTGTCTCCACCAACGCGCAAGCGCTCACTCCTTCTATGGCAGATGCCCTTGTTGAGAGCGGTCTTAGCCGTATCATTGTGTCTATGGACGGCCTGAGCGACGCCTCCTATTCCGCTTACCGCCGTGGGGGTAGCCTCAGCCAAACCCGCAACGCCCTCCGTTGGTTGCGCGAGGCCAAGCAGCGCCATCGCAGTCGCATCACCATCGAGCTGCAGTGCCTCTACCTTCGCACCAACGAACACGAGTGGTCGGCTCTCCGATGCACTTACCGTGCATTGGGGGCGGACTGCCTCACTATGAAGACGGCTCAGCTCTACGACTATGCGCACGGCCACCCGCTTATGCCATCCCGTGCTCGTTATTCCCGCTATGTCCGTGGCAGCGACGGCCTCTATCACCGCCGCGAATCCCTATTCCGCACCCTCCTTTGGCGCCGCCTCTTCGCTCTCTATCCCTGTTGGCGTCTTTGGAGCGGCTGTGTCATCACCACCGATGGCGAAGTCCTCCCTTGCTGTTACGACAAGGACCATGCCCATTCTTATGGCAATCTTTTGCACTCCTCTCTTGCGGACTGTTTCCATGCCGGCAGCCTACCCTTCCGCCGTGCCGTTCTTCGTTCTCCTCGTGCCGTTCTCGGTTCCGGAGCGTCAAAATCCCCCGACTCCACGCTCCCCGCTATCTGCCAATCGTGCCATTGGTAAAAATTATTTTGGGTATCCCGCCGAAAAATCGTAACTTTGCAGGCTGAAAACGACAAAATAATTCAAAATCTATTCAAATACATTCGATTTTCAATGAAACGTCCTATTGCAATCGTTGCCGGCGGAGATAGTTCCGAGCACGAAGTGTCGCTGCGCAGTGCCGCAGGGCTCTATTCTTTCATGGACAAAGACCGTTACGATATCACCATCGTCACCCTTCGCGGCAGCGATTGGAATGCTGTCCTCCGTTGGGATCTGTCAGCGGACGGCGAATGGACTACTCTCGAGAGTGCGCCCATCGACAAGAACGATTTCTCGTTCACCCACAATGGCACCAAGACCCGATTCGAGTTCGCTTATATTACTATCCACGGCACACCGGGCGAAAATGGTCTGCTGCAGGGCTATTTCGATATGCTTCGCGTGCCGTATTCCTGCTGTGGTGTCTTGGCAGCCGCCATCACGTTCAATAAGTACGCCTGCAACCACTATCTGCAGGATTTCGGCATCCGTATCTCGCCGAGCCTTCTGTTGCGCAAGGGTGTAGAGCGTCCAACCGATGAGGCGATTGTCGCCAAAATCGGACTTCCCTGCTTCATCAAGAGCAATGTCGGCGGTTCCAGTTTCGGCTGCACCAAGGTCAAGACTCTCGCCGAGGTAACGCCCGCTATCGACCGTGCTTTCCAGGAGGGCAACGAGGTCATCTGCGAGGCATTTATGCAGGGCACCGAGATTACCTGCGGTGTCTATAAGACCCCGAGCAAATCGGTAGCTTTCCCTATCACTGAGGTCGTTTCCAAGCACGAATTTTTCGACTACGACGCCAAATACAAGGGTCAGGTCGATGAAATTACCCCCGCCCGTATTCCGGACGAGGTGCGTGACCGTGTCCAGGCGCTTACCCTGCAAATTTACGACATTTTGGGCTGCAAGGGTATCATCCGCACCGACTATATTTTGACCGAAGGTTGGACGATTAACTTGTTGGAAATCAACACCACACCGGGTATGACGGCCACCTCGTTCATTCCGCAGCAGGTCCGTGCGGCAGGTCTTGACATCAAGGAGGTCTTGACCGACATCATCGAGAACCGCTAATCCCCATCCGTACTTACATAAAAACTTCCGCCACTATGCACAACCTCATCGAAAAGGCTCTCTCCGAGATCGATTGGCACCGCACGCCTTATGGTTTGTACGAGCCGATTGAATACACTTTGGCGACGGGTGGCAAACGCCTCCGTCCCACGCTTGTGCTGACCGCAGCCGCCATGTACGCTCACCCCACTCGGGGTACAGACACGCTGCCTCTTGTCGTCACCGATGCGCTCCCCGCAGCCCTTGCCATCGAGGTTTTCCACAATTTCACCTTGCTGCACGATGATGTCATGGACCACGCCGCAGTCCGTCGTGGCAAGCCGACGGTGCATGTCCGTTGGGACGACAACACCGCCATTTTGTCGGGCGACCAGATGATGATCGAGGCGTATAAGTTGCTCAGCGGTGTGCCGGAATCCAAGCTTCCCCGTGTCTTGCAACTTTTCAACCGCATGGCAACGGAGATTTGCGAGGGTCAGCAGTACGACATGGAGTTCGAGCATCGCCCCATCGTGTCCCCAACAAACCAACCCCACTCTACGAACCCAACAAGCCAGCCCGTCACCCTTGACGAGTACATGGAAATGATTCGCCTCAAGACCTCCGTCTTGCTCGCCACGGCGCTGCAAATCGGCGCGTATATCGCAGGGGCGGACGAGGATGAGCAGAAGGCGCTCTATCTGTTTGGTATTCATATCGGTTTGGCGTTCCAGATACAGGACGACATTCTCGATGTGTATGGCGACCCCGAGACCTTTGGTAAAGCCATCGGCGGCGACATCCTTTGCAATAAGAAGACCTGTATGCTCATCAAGGCCTTCGAGTTGGCGGACGCCCCCGCCCGTGCCGAGCTTACCCATTGGCTCGCTTCCGATTCCCAAGAAGAGAAGATTCACGCTGCTTCCGCTGCCGGGAATCAGCCTACTTCATCTTTTGAACAAGAAAAAATTCACGCCGTTACCTCTCTTTACACTCACTTAAGAGTCCGTGAAGCCTGCGAAGCGATTATGCAGCAGCACACGGCAGACGCTCTTGCCATTCTCGAGCTACGCCCGCAGAACGCCTATACCGAGCAGTTGCGCCGCCTCGCCGAGCGCCTCCGCACCCGCACCGTATAGTTTCACATATAGTTTCACTATATAGTTTTACTATATGATTGATTTTACTATATGATTGATTTTACTATATGATTGATTTTACTATATGATTGATTTTACTATATGATTTTACTATTTTACTATATAATAGTCCACGATTCCCGAACCACTCCCGAACCAACTCCTTATAATTTCCATAATTATGCCCTATAGACGACTTCCCAACACCGATCAAGCCCGTCTCAGTGCCCTGCAAACCGCAGTGGAGCGCGCCGCAGAGGCCGACTTCAACGAGCAAGTAATCCAATACAAGACGCTGAGCGAGGCGCAGCGTTTCGTTATGCAGTACGAGAATCTCGTGACCCAGTACCATGAGAACTTCCGATCCAAGGTGTCAGCCAACAAGCAGTACCGGCACATTGTGCAGAACGCCCGCATGTACATCTCCCACTTCATACAGGTGCTGAACCTTGCCGTCATCCGAGGCGAGATCAAGGCGGAGCAGAAAGAGCTCTATGGGCTGGATGTGAACAGCCATATTGTGCCCGACCTCAGCTGCGAGGAGGACCTGCTCGTGTGGGGCGATAACATTATCAAGGGCGAACAAAAGCGCACCCAGATGGGAGGCTTCCCCATCTATAACCCCAGCATCAACAAAGTACAGGTGTATTACGACATCTTCAAAGAGCATCAGGTGGGACACAGCATACGCAAGAAGAACACAAACCGCGTGATGGGAGACGTCGAGAAGATGAGAAAACAGGCAGATGCCCTGATACTCGAGATATGGAACCAAGTGGATAACTACTACAAAGACCTGCTGCCATACGACCGACTATGCCACTGCAAAGCATACGGTCTCATCTATTACTACCGCCCCGACGAGAAACACCTGTCGCCAGAAACGGATATGGAGCTCAAACGCATAGCCGACAGTCAGCCGACTATTGAGTGGACTTAGGAATAATTCGGGAGTAATTTAGGAGAAACTACGGAGTAATTCGGGAGTTGGTTCGGGAGTGGTTCGGGAAAAGCAAAGAAAAAGTATGCACTATGTTTACTAGTTTACTAGGTTTGCTAGTTGATCTAGAGATACTAGTTGATCTAGAGATACTAGTTGATCTAGGTTATAGGAGGATGGTGCGGGAGGGGGTGAGGATGCCATCGAGGCGGACATCACGCCATGTGTGCGGGATGGGCGTGTGCTTGAGCTGAAAATCGTAACCGACCCCCAACTTCAACGCATGGCGCTGACTGCGCAAAAAACGGTCGTAATAGCCGCCGCCCCGACCGATGCGATGCCCCTCCGCATCGAACACTACCCCCGGCACCAAAATGAGATCGATCTTGCCCGTATAAGGCTCTGTATTGGGCCCCAAAATATGCAGGCGACCCATCTCCAACGACTCCGGGCCGTGGTAGGGATGCACCGTGATGGACTTGCGGTGCGTGACGGGCAGAAGCAGCGTCTTGGAAGCGGCATACCGCTCCAACAACGGGCGCAAATCCAACTCGTTGTGAATCGGATAATAGAGCAAGACCGTCTGCGCCTCGCGGAACTGCGGCAACTGCTCGATGCAGGCAACGACCTGCTCCGACTCTTCCTTCGACTTATCTTCGGGATACAAACGGCGGCGCTGCTCGATAACAACGCGCAAATTCTTCTGCTCACGGCGGGCTTCCACCCAAGGAAGAAACCGCTTCAGGTCATGGATTTGGGACTCAAATAACATAGTTTGTGCCAATTTATTTGAAAATAGTTCGTACTAATTTATTCGAAAATAGTTCGTACCAATTTACTCAAAACAACAGCCGCAACTCGAACCATACGAATCGGGCCGAAACGCATCGTGCGAACGCGCAAGCACTGCAAAACAGACATAGCAATTCGCAATCTGAG
>CAVKVE010000130.1:0-5836 GCA_963659655.1 Bacteroidaceae bacterium
CAATGCGAGAGCCTCAGATTGCGGAATTGGCAAAACGTCAAGTCCGCATTTTTTTTGTGCTTATATATGAGTACAACATATCGAGTACTGGATTTGTTCTGCGGTTGTGGCGGACTTTCCTGTGGGTTAGACCAAGTTCCGGAAATAGAAACTAAAGTGGCTCTTGACTTTGAACCCAAAGCAATTAAGACATTCCAATTAAATTTCCCTAATGTAAAATGTGTTTGTGGCAACATTTGTGATGAAGCCATAAAACAGAAAATCATCGATTATTCTAAAGAAACCCAAGTCAATATGATTGTGGGAGGTCCTCCTTGTCAAGGTTTTAGCCTTAAGGGAAAGAATTTAGGATTAAAAGACCCGCGCAATTTCCTTTTTTTAGAGTATGTCGATTTAGTAAGGCGAATACTACCAGATATTTTCATTATTGAAAATGTAAAAAATCTTATCAACTCGGAAAAGCACTACTTCATCGAGCAAATATATGCTCAATTTGAAGGCATGGGATATTATCTCAATCATGCAATACTAAATGCCGCAAATTTTGGAGTCCCGCAAAATAGAGAGCGAGCTATTATCATAGGTCAAAAAAGACGGAAAATAGCAACAATGCCACATAATTTTATCGAGCCTAAAGTAACCGTTCGTGATGCTATCTCCGATTTAGCATACTTAGAGTCCGGAGAAGGAGAAGATGTTGCTCCGTATATTTATGCGCCGCAGTCCGAGTATCAGAAGATGCTTCGAAAAGGAGCAAAAGAGTTACATAATCATAAGGCAACAAATCATTCCAAATTTGCTATAGAAAAGTTAAAAATGATACCACCCGAAGGCGATAAGACATCGATGCCAAGAGATTTGTATGGAAAACAGCTATTTGCAACTACTTGGGGGCGTTTAGTATGGGATAAACAAAGTCCAACTATAGATACACGCTTCGATACACCATCCAACGGACGTAACTCTCACCCTGTATTAAATCGTGCTATAACTCCACGCGAAGCAGCAAGAATACAAAGTTTTCCCGACACATTTGTTTTTGTAGGTAATAAATGTGCTATTTGTAAGCAAATAGGGAATGCCGTACCACCATTATTAGCAAAAGCCATTGGAGAACATATAGTCAAAGAAAACAGCGATATACTATGACAATTTTTCATGGCGATGCCTACCAAATAATAGAAACGCTTTTATCCCAAGGGGTAAAAGTTGACCATATTATTACAGACCCTCCCTATAATATATCACAAGATAATCATTTTACCACAATGCAACATCCGCGAAAAGGTTTGGATTTTGGACAATGGGATAGGGGAAAATTTGACTTATATTCATGGATCCCATTATATTGTAAGTTGCTGAAATCCAATGGCTCTTTCATTGTATTCTGCTCCTACAAATATATTAGTTACATTGTAGATACACTAGAAGATCCTAATTGCGGAATGGTTGTTAAAGATATCATTGTGTGGCAAAAGTCAAATCCGATGCCACGTAATACGCAAAGACGTTATGTACAAGATATGGAATTTGCTATATGGGCTGTACGCAAAAATGCAAAATGGGTATTTAACAAGCCAGATGGTATACCATACCTACGTTCTTTATTTACGACTTCAGTTGTATGTGGAAAGGAGAAATTGGGACATCCTACTCAAAAAAACTTTGTACTTATGCAGTCTTTAGTGCAAATTCACACTAATCCGAAAGAAACAATACTAGACCCATTTATGGGTAGTGGAACTACAGGGGCGGCAGCATTGTCCCTCGGTAGAAATTTTATTGGTATTGAAAAAGAGCAGTCATATTTCGAAATGGCACAAATGAGACTATCACAATATGAAAATCACTGAATTCTTTAAGTCTGGTATCAATCCTGCCACGGCTTACATTTTAGGGTTATGTTTTCCATTGTTGAAAATAAAAACAATAAAAGATAAACCTCAATACTTTATTTTAGGTTCTGTCAACCATAATTTAGGGCAAATAACAGACGCTGAATTGAATTCTCATTTTTTTGATGTAAGCGAACTATTTAAGGAGTATTTGAAACAGTATATGATAGACGACCTAATGATGTATAACAATACTCCTATCTATGGAAGAATCCAACCCAAAGAGGGCTTTTCCGTTATTATGGAAATTGATATAGATAATTACAAATCTCAACTTTTTGAGATGGCTAAACAATTACAAAAGAGTGAAGTGGTTGAAAATAAGATTCTATTTACTAGAGGATGTTTTGATGGGCGAGCATCTTTTGATACGACAGCACATTATCTATCAATAGATGTAGATAGAGATGAAGAACGCCAGGATTTGATAGCGGATATCATTCAATCTGTTGGAATAAAAGTCAATCTCAATAGAAGGGGAAAAGACTATCCAAAAAATGATCAAATAAGAATAGAGCCCAAGTCGCTCAAACTATACGCGCAAAAAATCGGATTCTACTCAGTACGACGTAGAAGTATTGTCTCAAAGTACTTATATTCACTAAATTAATCTACTATGGAAATTCGATATAATCTAAACGACCGAACATATTCCGTCGGAGAATCCATCTTTTCTCATGATTCATTAGTATCATGGGTGCAAAGTGGAGGATTGGCAAAGACTTTACTCAATGACAAGGTCTATTTAATAACAGAGAAATCAGATTACAAAGAAGAGAAACTGCCCTGTAGGAACGATTACCCTCTCCAGCAAATCTATTTCGGAGCACCGGGTACGGGCAAGAGCCATATCGTGAAAGAGCAAACGAAAGACTACCGCAACACCACAATCCGCACGACCTTTCACCCCGATAGCGACTATGCTTCTTTTGTGGGTTGCTATAAGCCCACTATGCGTCCTGTCAAGCAGACTTATATCAACGAGGGTGAGCAGAAACCCGTTCTTAATGCGCAGAAAGAGCAGGTCTGCAAAGATGAGATAGTATATGCCTATACTCCGCAAGCCTTTCTCCAAGCCTACACTCTTGCATGGCAGCGGCTGCAAGACAACACGCCGGTCTTTCTTATCATTGAGGAAATCAATCGCGGCAACTGTGCCCAGATATTCGGCGACTTGTTCCAGTTGCTTGACCGCAATGCAGAAGGCTACAGCGAGTATGCCATTCGTGCCGACCGAGATATGCAGGACTATCTACGCCAAACTTTGGGCGACTATGTTGTCTTGCCCCCCGCTATTGCTTCGGGTGAGGAGTTGCAACTGCCGCCTAACTTGTATATTTGGGCAACGATGAACACCAGCGACCAATCGCTCTTCCCTATCGATAGCGCCTTCAAGCGTCGTTGGCAATGGAAGTACTGCCCTATTACCGATGTCGGACTTAACTATCAAATAGCCGCCGGCGACAAGAAATACGATTGGTGGAGAGTAATCTCGTTTATCAATCAAGAAATAGAGAATGTGACCAAGTCGGAGGACAAGAAACTCGGTTACTTCTTTGTTCAAGCCGACCAAGGTACTATTATCACGGCAGACACTTTTGTCAACAAGGTAGTCTTCTATCTCTGGAACGATGTATTCCGTGATGCGTATGCCAATTCGCTTTTTGCAGACGGATTGACTTTCTACTGCTTCTTCGATGCTGATGGCAAGACTGATACGGAAGTCCTGCAACAATTCCTATCGCGTATCCCCAATAGCGAATCTCCTGCCTAACCGTGAAAATCATTATTGAGGGACATAAGTATGCAGAGAACGAGGTGCAACGCTATCTCTGGGAGGGTGCCTTTCGGGATATTCAGGGCTTTGTGAGTATCGGCTATGTGGGTTATTACTACAATCCCGACATTGCCGACTGCGTATTTATTCTCCCCAAGGTATTGCTTGAGGACAAGGCAGGGCAGGAATTGGTCTTTGGCAAGTACCGCCCCGAAGATATTCTCTCCATAGATGAGCAGTCGCCTTTAGCCGACTACGAGCGCAAGTTTATCTACGAGTTCTCGGTCTGGATACATCGTGCCATAGTAGTCTATGCGCAGGACAATCCAGACAGTCAAATTGTATTGAGTCATCTGCAAGTGAGCGAAATGGGGCGGGGCAGATTGCGGCAGTCTTGCACTTTTCTTGATGTATTGTTGGGGCTAATTCAGTTCAACCAAGACAATCGAGACTTTCTTCTTTTTACGCTCCGCACCCTGCATTGTGGCTACGACCGTATCAACTGGAGCCGTACCATTACTCGTGAGCAAGCCTATATTGCACACGGCACTCCGGTCTATCTGCGTATGCAGAACAAGAAGCGGGTGGTCAATTTCGATGAAGAACTGCTGGTTATCTACTATTCCATTCTTGCCTACATCCGTGAGCAGTACGGCTTTCCTGTAGATATTCAGGTAGGGTTCGACCTTGTGCGGGGAGTGCAATTCGAGCATTATTTGTCGGGCTATGGCTGCCTGCGTCTGCGGCAAATCAAATACAAGTACTTTTCAGACCTTACGCTCCAACTATGGGAGTTGTGCTATGCCTTTTTCGAGCATACGCACCAAATTACGCTGCACGCCAAGACAGCGCAATACTTGCTTGTCAGCAGTTTCGAGATAGTATTCGAGGCGATGATAGACAAACTGATAGGTTCCAAGCGTGAGGAATTGCCCGATGGGCTCAAAGACCAAGATGATGGCAAGCGGGTAGACCACCTCTATCCCTATGAGAGCCTGACCAATAACACCGACCCAGACAAGCGCACTTTCTATATCGGCGACAGCAAGTACTACAAACGCCATACACCTCTCGGCAAAGAGGCAATCTACAAACAATACACCTATGCCAAGAATGTCATTCAGTGGAACTTGAATCTATTTCTCAATGGCGATGAGGACACACTACGGCAAGCGCAGAGCAAATACAAGGGCTTGCGCAAACTGCGTGACGATACCACTGAGGGCTACGATATTACGCCCAATTTCTTTATCAGTGCGCGTGTGAACGACCGCCTCGACTACCAAGAGCAACTGACGCCCGTGGGCGACCATAAACAGCAGACTTATAACCTTCGCCAGTTTGAGAATCGTTTGTTCGACCGTGATACGCTGCTCCTAGCGCACTACGATGTCAATTTTCTGCATATTGTGTCGCTCTATGCCCGCAACAATGCAGCGCAACAGCAGCAGTGGAAGGACAAAGTGCGCCAAGAGTTCCGCCGTGCCATACAGCAGATGTTGAGTGAGCAGTACCATTTCTATGCCATTACGCCCCGTGCAGGTGTTCATGCGGAGCAGTTCCTGCAAGCAAATTTCCAACAACTATTGGGCAAAGTCTATACGCCATACGATAGTCCTGCCGACCAAACTTATTATTCGGTTGCTTTGGAGCAAGATGAGCGTTTTGAGGAGGAAAACGAGCGCGTCTTGGCGTTGTTAACGCCGTCTTTCGTTGTTAAACCATGTCCTATCGGTAAGAATCCTGCTGAGTTATTTGATGATCCTGTTGTACAGCAGATGGCGGCATCTGTTCCTGTGTCTTTCCTCTCGGTGCATTATCTCCAACGCTATCCGGCGCAGAATTTTCTTATCGGTTGCTACAAGAACGCCGCTCACCTGCAGTGGATATTGGGTAAGAACGACAAGGGCACGCTGCTTTATAATGTGCGTATTCATACCAAAGGACTATCGCGTGAGGGTGTTTTGCAGCGCAGTTGGTTAGAGCGAGGCGATGTGCGTTTCGTGATACTATATAGCGAAGACACGCTATCGGCAAACCAATATCGTGTCTTCCATGTTCACCACCATGCCGTTATGAGCGAAGAGCGTATGCGTCGTGCGCTCTATCCCAATCCGACCGGTAATTATTTCTGTTTTGTGTTCGATGAAGAGGTGCAACTGCA
>CAVKVE010000131.1:0-5756 GCA_963659655.1 Bacteroidaceae bacterium
AAGTATTTCTCACTCTATTGGTACGAACGCCCGCTATTCCGTAATCTTGCAGAAAGTTTGTGTGGCTGCAAGACAGCGAATACTCGTTATAACCTAAACACCCAATGAAATCGATGCTAAAATCCGAGTTAGCCCGTGCGGCAGGAGTGAGTAATCGCACCTTCAGCCGATGGTTCTGCCGTATGATACCTGCCATAGAGAAAGACCTGAATGTAACGGTCAGTCCTCGGTGCAAACTCATCCCACCCAATGTAGTCAAATGGGTGTGCGACAAGTATTGCATCGAAGTCCCCTAACCGATACGAAAGTTATTCCATTTTGCACAAATTCCCTTATGCGTGAATTTGTGCAATTTGAGTGAATACGAAACATGTCAAGCCCCAAAGAACCCCACTTAATGGAGTTGTTTCAATTAGTTTGTTGCCAAATTCCGGCAAATATAGCCACAATCAGCCAAATATAGTCACACCCTGCCATAAACAGCCACCCCACTTCTCGGTTATCCTACCTTTGCAGTCGATTTTGAGCCACTCCTCAAGACCGACTGTTTTTTCATCCTCTACCCAATACGCCTAACAATATACCCCTGCACCCCCCCACACAAGAACTCGCCGAGGTATGGCGTATCGAAGAAAAAAAGCCTCGTTATATACACCTTTTGATATATGCATTCCGCTATACGAACACTATACAAACACTATACGAACTCCATAGCAACTGTCGCCTTACTAAAAATTATAAATAAAGCACACAGCCGTCACCTACGGGTCAGATACGGGTCACCTACGAGTTACCTACGAGAGACCAATTATCCAATAAACATTAAAAAAGACACAAATTAACTATGCATTCTTACACCAAATCCCAACTTGCCTATTTTGCCGGTGTTTCGCCGGACACTTTTCGTCGTTGGTTGAATAGCGACCCCGATTATCTCCGCCTCTGTCGCCGTTACCATCTCAAGAGAAGCGCCAAACTTCTCCCGCCGCCGGTCGTTTCCTACCTTTCCAACAAGTACTGTATCGACCTCCCATAGCCGGTCGCGCGTCAGTGGGCTGCGCCGTTTTTGACTGCGCTATCGCTGCGTGTTCGGGACTACGCTGCGCTCCGTGTTGATGACTGCGTGTTTGTGACTGCGTGTTGTTGACTGCGTGTTGTTGACTATCGTGTTGTAGACTTTGTGTTAATGACTACGCTTGCGCTCCGTGTAAATTGTAAAATTGTAAATAGTCAAATAGTACAATCCATTTGCCTATCCCGAAAAAAAGTTCTATCTTTGCACCCAAATCCGTCGGCACCGGAAAACCACGCATTTATTGGACGATTAGACGATATACGATTGGACAAATTGTAAAATGGTAAATAGTCAAATTGTAAAATTACGAGAATGACCAAGACCACGCTCATTAACAATCGCCGTTACCTCGGCAACAAGTATCGCCTCTTGCCTTTTATTCGGCAGGTGGTTGCTGCTCATTGTCCGGATGTGTGCAGTGTAGCCGATTTGTTTGCGGGTACGGGTGCGGTGTCCTCTGCGTTTCAAGACCGCCAAATTATCACCAACGATATTCTGTATAGCAATTATATCAGCAATCTCGCATGGTTTAGTCCCGAGGCGTATGATGAGCAGAAAGTCCGTGCCGCCATCGAGGCGTACAATGCGCAGCCTGTCAGCGAGGACAACTATATGTCGGATAATTTTGCCGACACTTTTTTCTCTGCGCAGGATTGTCGCCGTATAGGTTATATCCGCGAGGACATAGAGCAGCAATACAACCACCACTATATCAACGAGCGGGAGCGTGCGCTGTTGATTACCTCGTTGCTCTATGGTATGGATAAGATTGCCAAGACTTGCGGGCACTACGATGCTTATCGTCGCGGGGTGGAGTTCGACCAACATCTCTGCCTTGCCGTGCCGCTTGCCTCTCATACCAACCACCCGGACAATCGCTGTTATAATCAGGACATCAACCTCCTTGCCCCGCAGATTGAGGCGGATTTGGTCTATCTCGACCCGCCGTATAATTCGCGCCAGTATTGCGATGCCTACCATGTTTTGGAGAATGTCGCCCGTTGGCAGAAGCCGGAGGTGTTTGGCGTGGCGCGGAAGATGGAACGCTCCGGATTGAAGAGTGCCTATTGTACCCGTGAGGCGACTCGTGCCTTTGAGGATTTGATTGCACACTTGCACGCACGCTACATTCTGCTGTCATACAATAATATGGAGCAGAAGGGTAACGACCGTTCCAATGCCAAACTTTCCGATGAAGATATTTTGCGTATTCTCCGAGCCAAAGGTGAGGTGCAGGTTTTCGAGGAGAATTATAAGGCATTTACCACCGGCAAATCCGATATTCAGGGCAACACCGAGCGGCTTTTCCTCTGCACGGTCAGAAAATAGTAAATTGTCAAATTGTAAAATTCGCAATGTCCCAATCCCCGCTCAACTATACCGGTGGAAAATTCAAGTTGCTGCCACAGATATTGCCTTTGTTCCCGCAGAACATCAGCACTTTTGTGGACTTGTTTTGCGGGGGGGGCGATGTGGGTGCAAATGTTGCGTGCAGGCAGGTGCTGTTCAACGACCTCGACCGCAATGTTATCGGTATTTTGAGTGCGTTCCGCGCTTTGGATAAGGAAGAGATTTTCCGCATTATATACGACACCATCGCGCAGTACGGTCTTTCCGATGTCAGCCGTAACGGCTATGCTTTCTATGGTTGCGACAGTTCGAAAGGGTTAGGCGAGTATAATCGAACGCCTTACACACGCCTTCGGGACGATTTCAACCGCATAGAACGACGCGACTATCAGTACTATGTCCAACTCTATGTTTTGGTTCTATTCTCTTTCAATAATCAAATCCGTTTCAATAAGCAGGGACAGTTTAACCTCCCTGTCGGGAAACGCGATTTTAATACCAAAATGCGGGACAAATTGGCTGCTTTTATCGACCGTTTGCACGCTATGCCGTGCGATTTCTCCTGCGCCGATTTCCGCCAAATCAATATCGAGGCATTAGAGCCGAACGATTTTGTATATGCCGACCCGCCCTATTTGATTACCTGTGCCACTTACAACGAGCAAGGCGGTTGGGGCGAAGAGGCAGAGCGTGCTTTGTATGCTTTTTTGGATAGTGTCCACCAACACGGTATTCGCTTTGCACTTTCCAATGTGCTGACCAGCAAGGGGAAGTCAAATCCTATTTTGCACGAGTGGCTTGCTGCCAATCCGCATTATATCTGCCACCATCTCAATTACGATTATTCCAATTCCAACTACCACACCGCCGACCGACAGACAGGAAGCGACGAGGTGTTGGTCACTAACTATTGATACTATGGCTAAACAGAAAGAAACGCTTTGGAGTATGAGTACCACCATTCGTGAGGCTGAACGAATAGTGGGCTTTTTGCGTACTGCGGCTTTGTTGGACGGACAGCAGTGGGACAAACCTTGCCAATGCCGTTTTCAAACATTGCTCATACAGCACCACGAGTACCTGAAAGATACCGACAGTGCCCAAGTCCGCAACAAACTTTCCGAAGAACAAATTGCCGCTTTGGGTGCATGGGACAAAGAGATGTCCTATTCCATGGCGGAGAGTATTTTCAATGCCAAGCAATACAACGACCCGCCTATGCGCGGCAGACAATCCATGTCCCCGCTTGTGAAATTAGGGTTGGTCTATTACGAGCAGAAAGTCATCCGTATATCCGATATGGGGCGTAAACTATTGAACGGAGACATCTCTTTCGAGGATATGATGTTGGACGCACTGCTCAAATACCAATACCCGAACCCCGCCGACGCAGGTTTCAGGCAGTGGAATACCAAACCTTTTATCAATGCGTTGCGACTGATTAAGCAAGTCGATGCGCTTTGTATCGAAAGAGGCGAAAAGGCAAAAGGCATATCCGCGCAAGAATTTGGTATTTTTGTCCTGTCGCTCAAACAATATACCGATGTGGATAAGGTGGCTCGTCTGTTACTCGATTTTCGAGCAGAGCGGGTACACTTTACCAAAGATACGGAAAAGGAGCAATTTGCCGAGAACTATATCCGTACCTATTTGGCGGATTTCAACAATCCCGTCAAGAATTGCCGCGAATATACCGACAATATGATTCGCTATTTCCGTATGACAAAGTATATCTATATCCGTGGCAAGTACGACCATACTTACATCGATTTAGAGCCGCGCCGTATGACCGAAATCAATGCCATATTAGAGAGCGACAACGGCACAGCCAAACCATACACTTTGTCGGAATGGAATCAATTCATGGGCGTATATGGTACCTATCCGCTGCCCTTTGAGTCGGTCGAAAAACTCACGACGATAGCCACCGAGATACGGGACGAGATAACTCAACTCGAAACCTCTTTGCATATCCCTGCTACATTGCACTCACTCCCGAATACGGTAGCCGAACTGAAAGCCTATATACGGACGCAGCGCGAATACCGAACCCGTCTGCAAAACCTGCATATTAAGCAAGCCGTTCATCAGGATTACGGCAAAATCAACGAAACCATCTGCTCGCTTACCGATATTTATACCCACAACAAGGCTAATCTTGCCAAAAAATTCTCTATCGAGTTGGAGAAATGGACCAATGTGGCACTCAATATCTTGAACGATGCCGTACTCATCAAGCCCAACTCTCCCGTTGGCGACGACAACGAGCCTATCTATACCGCGCCCAATGGTGTTCCCGATATAGAGTGCTATTATGGCACTTTCAATGCCATTTGCGAGGTGACTATGCTTACAAGCCGCGACCAGTGGTACAACGAGGGGCAACCCGTTATGCGGCATTTGCGCGATTTTGAGAACTCGCACACCGATTTGCCCGGCTATTGTCTGTTTGTAGCCCCCTCTTTGCATAAGGACACGGTCAATACTTTCTATTTCTCCGTTAAGTATGAGTACGAGGGGAAGAAACAGCGTATCATTCCTATCACTATTCCGCAACTCGAAACCATCTTGCAGGTCGTAGAGCGTACACTCCGGCAGGACAAACCTTTCACGCATCACTATATCAAGCAGTTGTACGACCGTTGTGTCGATTTGTCCGATGTGCAGGATTCTACGCAGTGGCTCTCCAAAATCGGCACAGCCATTACCGCATGGAGTACGCAAATCGCTCCGTGTTAATGACTTTTTGTTTGTGACTGCGTGTTGTTGACTATCGTGTTGATGACTTCGTGTTTGTGACTGCGTGTTGTTGACTATCGTGTTGATGACTTCGTGTTTTTGACTCCGCTGCGCTCCGTGCAAATTGTAAAATTGTAAATAGTCCAATTGTCCAGTCCAAGGTTTTTCTCTATTTTTCGTGAGCGTCAGCGAGCAGGACACAACATGCAAATTGTAAAATTGTAAATAGTCCAATTGTCCAATCTCCCCATTTGTCCTATTCGCCTAATTTGTCCTAATCCCCGAAAATAGCAGCAGATAGCGGCAAATCCCCGCTCAACCCCGTACCATAATTACCGCGCATACTACCTTTGCACCGTCTTTTTTGACACCCCACTTCGCAATGCATGCTTGCGGGGACCCCGTGTCGAAAGAGAGGCGGTGCGCTCTTTTATTGGACGATTATACAATTTACGATTGGACAATCGCTTTATTGGATGATTGGACGATTTACGATTGGACAAATTGTAAAATTGTAAATAGTCAAATTATAAAATTCCCCCGCTCTGTATGTTAATTATTAATTATTAATTGTTAATTCAACCCTTATGTC
>CAVKVE010000132.1:0-5739 GCA_963659655.1 Bacteroidaceae bacterium
AGACCTCAAAGAATCAAATGAAGCGAACGAAAGTTCACGCTTTTTTTGTGTATACTACCTTATATTCGACGCGCCATAATATGACAACCCAAATCACATTACCTTATTGGTTGGACACATTGCTTTTTGACGAATTAGGCGCAAAATATTGCCGTTCTAATACCGATATGACCGTCATCGATTGGAACAAACACGATGTTCTAAACTATTTAGGTACCTATTTCCCTCGCAGTTACGCAGAATCTTACTGCATATTCTCGCAATACTTTTCGACAACTTCAGCATTATGCCAACAACCAACCATTCGTCTATTTGATTTCGGCTGCGGAACAGGCGGAGAGATTATTGGTTTCTTGATGGCACTAAACGAGCGCCCGAATCTCCGTGTAAAAGAGGTAGAGATTGTTGCTATGGATGGCAATCATAATGCATTGCGTTTGTATGAGGCTGTATTGGAGAGAATTCGCTCAACTGGAAAAGTAAACTTTAGTGTCTCTTCCAAAAGCAGCCCGTTGAAAATAGATGATTTCTATGATTTGTCCATTATAGACAAACTCTACCGAAACAAGCAGTTTGATATTTTCTTGACTTGTAAAGCAATATGCGAATTTGTAACAAAGCAGCAGTTTGAGCGAGACAACGCCTATGCTACTATTTTGCGCACATTTTTACCAAAACTTTCTCCATCGGGAATTGCGGTATTAGTAGATGTAACCACATACAGTCATGTAGCCGAAGAATGGTTGCCTAGAATGCTGGATACTGGTATAAAAACGGCCGAAGGAGTTCTTGTCGCCCAAAACGATGGATACAATCAGGCGTTCTATGTATCCCATTCGCATAAACAAAATGATATTTCAAAGATAGCATACCGAATAATCAAAAACAAATAATACTATGGCAAAGAAAGATTGGATGGTCTCACAAGCCGATTTAGATGATGACCAGTTAGCGGTTCTTAATCTGACGCTAAACAAGTCTTGTATCGTAACCGGATGCGCCGGAAGCGGAAAATCTGTTTTGGCTCTAATCAAGGCACAGCGGATACAAAACGAAAAGCAAACCGATGATTACCAAATCATAGTCTTTACAAAAGCCCTATGTGGTTATATGAATGCAGGGCGTGAAGAATTGGGGTTGCACAATAGTTTCAACTATCATTGGATATGGGAACACAAATTAAATTGTCCCTCTAGACAATACACAATAGTGGATGAAATTCAAGATTTCTCGAATGAAGAAATAACAGAATTCATCCGTGCGACAACAGGGAAATTCTTTTTCTATGGTGATACAGCACAGTCGCTATATGAGGGACTAAAATCGGGTATAAGCCCCGTAGAAAAATTAGGTTATCTGTCTTGTCTTAAACAAAAAGATTTCAAGACCTTCAGTCTATATCGGAATTACAGATTACCACTTCCTGTCGCCAAAGTCGCATACTATGTAGATGTAACTAATGATGACGACTTTAACCCTAACATATACAAAAGCAAGGAAACCGCAGTGCCTTTTCTATGGAAATTTACCATGGGATTAGAGGCGCAAATTGCACAAATAGCGCAAATCATCCAAAATGATACTACAAAAACGGATGTGGCCATCCTATTACCGCACAACGCCGATGTCAAGCACATTCACGAACTTTTGGGGCACCAGGGCGTTAAACACGAATGCAAATATGAAGAAGAGGATTGGCATAACAGTGTTAATACCTTAGACTTCAACACGACCAACCCTAAGGTAATGACTTATCATAGCGCAAAAGGACTGCAATTTGAAACAGTATTCCTCCCTATGTTACAACCGGTAAGTCGAGAATCGGATCAAAAAGCATTATATGTTGCAATGACTCGTACATACAGATTTTTGTATTTGATGTACAGTGGAACGCTACCCTCTCCACTATCTGAAGTCCCAACGGACTTATTTAAGTGCCGGACATTTTAATATATTGCTCCTAATTTACAATCTTTCAAAACAATGAAAACATATTATATTCCCACCTCTACATTGAATTTCAATGCTATTCTTTCGACAGAAAGTATATCTCCCAGGACTTTCTACGGATTGCGTGAGTTTGGAATAAAGCATTGGACTCCAACCGATGAAAACAATATAGATGATGTTATTTTGCTGTATGAGGATGCAAAATCGTTTTCTCGAGATGACAGCGAACAAGAAGACCATCCTATGCTTATTGCTATCACTACCGAAGAGACATTCCCGCCGTATAGCAATGGTATCTGCTATTCTGACCACACCATCTATATAGACCCTTGGCACACTCGTTTTATATTTTTCCTGGAGGAGCATAAACGAGTTGCCTTATCTATGTCAGATAGTGTTTTGGATGTAAAACTACTTCCTCTGTACAATAAACAGATAGTGGTACAACATTTTTCTGACGAATACAAAAAAGTCAACCTAACAGGAAACAAAGGGCTCTCCCTTAAGGGCAAAGACGCCGAAATTAACAAAGACAACAATATCAACAAATTGAAAGGGATGTTGTACGGATACTACATCGGTGCATATTTATCTTTTTCACCAAAAGTTTTGAAAGACCTAATAGCATTCAAGACCGTTCATAATTATCTTGCGAATTGCATTTCAAACAAAGAAAACTGTAATATCCAAATTTCAGATATTGAATTCTATGAACAACGCATTGCTAATTCACCTGCAAATCACAAGTTGCTCAACACGAAAGATTCGGAAATAGTGATACAGAACGGTGATATTATAGCGCTGAAAGCGATAAAGGACAAAAATATTGTCGAACTCTTTAATCAATGGGTTAAGCAAGTTTTCTTCAAACCGCAATACGGAAAATCCATTATTCCAAGTCGCGAAAACATATTATATGATATCATACAAATTACGAATACAACCGCTGACAAGCAAATAGCAGAACAGGCAAATAAATATCTACAAGATCTGCAAGACTATTTCGATGGTATATGCGTTAAGAAAATGAGTTTCAACGATGGTTTACTTTCTGCCTTATCTTTGGTACTACTTGCAGGAGAAAATTGGGAGAAGCTATTGCAAGTAATGCAACTAAATAATTTGTACGACTATCGTTTGGCGTTTGCCATATACGGATGTATCTGCGGCTTTGCAGATTTGTATCGCACTTTTACAGATTACCTGTTAGATTGTAAAGACAAAGATTATGTTTCGGATGTATATCAAGAGTTCTATGGACAACTATTCGGTAAGCAAATTGACACAAAAACAATCCTATCTATTCCATCGAAAATAAACGCAGAGCCTCAAGAGGCAATAGAATCGGGCAAACAAAGCACAGAAGTTATTGACGCTAAATACAAACCTATCATAGACTTTTTGGAGGCAAAATCACCGGAACTAAAAGAACGATTTGTACAGAGAATAGCCAAGATCCCTAATTTTTCAACACCAGACGAGGAGTATAAGTTTTTCTTAGATTTATATGACAAATTGGAATGCAAACTATGGAATAAGCAATTAAAAAAGAAAGAGTGGAAAGGAGTCATAGAATTTCTTAAGCCTCTGAACGAAACCCGACAAAAGCCGAAGAAAGAAAAACTAGAAACACAAGCAACAAAAAAGATACCCAAATATTCTCAATCGTCTCTATTTCCACCTCGTTTTTATAATGACCCGGAGGCTTTTAAGCACATAGAGGATTTAATTCCGTCTGCTGACAAAAAAACAATTCGGGACGATATAGTTTGGTTCCAAGATGATTACAACAAAGAAAGAATAAATGATAACAATGGGAAAAATAAACAGGGACGATACGCAGAAAATCCCACAGACAATGCGTCTGTTATAGAGAACTACAAAAGATTCTGTCTTGAGAATCGAGAAACTTTAAATCCTAAACTTGATTGGAAAAAGAATATATATAGGAAAGTCGATATAGATGCTATTATTGGCAGACTAAAGGAAATATACAAGTAGTTTGGTATCATACTTGTACCGAATAAAAGATATGGTAAACAAAATTCAAATACGGAATAGACAAGGCAATATCGTTGACGCTACCACACCCGTGATTATATCTGCCAGTCGTTCCACAGATATCCCAGCATTCTTTGCTAAATGGTTCATAAATCGTTTAGCAGAGGGGTATTGTGTTTGGTATAATCCATTCAACCAACAACCAATGTATATATCGTTTGCCAAAACGAAAGTGGTAGTATTTTGGACAAAAAATCCAGCACCAATAATGCCTTACTTACCGGAATTAGACAAACGGGGTATTCATTATTATTTTCAATCTACGCTCAACGACTACGAAAAAGAGCATTTGGAACCAAATGTCCTGCCATTAGCCAAAAGGATAGAGACTTTCAAACGCTTATCTTCCCTTATCGGAAAAGAAAGAGTCATTTGGCGATTTGACCCATTAATAATTACACCGACTACGCCACCTCGAGAGTTACTCATACGGATATGGAATGTTGGCAATCAGCTAAAAGGATATACCGACAAACTTGTCTTTAGTTTTGCAGATGTTAAGACCTATCGAAAAGTACAAAACAACCTAATTAAAGACACCGCTTTTTATTCCAGAGAGACAGTAGAATTTGCGGAGCCCACAGAAGAGCAGCGCACGGAATTAATATCCGGATTATGCAAGATACGGGAAGAGTGGCATAAGCAAGGGTGGAATATACAATTAGCCACTTGCGCAGAGCAATTTAATTACGAGCAGTATGGCATTGAGCATAATCGCTGTATTGATGGGGAATTAATGGAGCAATTATGGGCTGATGATAAAGAATTAGTCTATTATCTGCGCACCGGCGAGTTGCCCGAACCGGATTTGTTTGGAGGCATACCGGCTATTCCCTTGTCCCACAAAAACCTCAAAGACAAAGGGCAACGCAAGGTATGTGGTTGTATGATAAGCAAAGACATCGGCATGTACAATACCTGTCGCCATCTATGCACATATTGCTATGCCAATACAAGCCGAGAAGCAGTATTGCATAATCAAGAGAAATTCAACGATGATAGCGAAAGCATAATCTATTGATATACTCTCTGCAATTTCCAGAAGCACTATAGGGACAACTCTATCCTTTACTCTAATTTATCTATCTCCACCGCATTCAAAATCGGTGTGCCTACTATTGAAGAGAGGGAGATAACAATTTCCCAATTATCAACTTCGATGGTGTGGGTGGGCTAAGCAGCACGATACTTGTCAGAAAGAGAAGTGGAATTAAAGGCCAAAGTGGTATAGGTATAACAACAGCGGTTGTAGTCGGATATTTACTTCTATCTTTTTTGGACGATTATACTATTGAGGCTGTCTAACCTTTTTGTTAGACAGCCTCAGTCTTTGCTCAGTGTTAAATGCACCCATAAATCGGCTCCACCCGATCAGAAGTATTGGCAAAGAGAGCCAAATAGAGCCCATAAATAGAGCCAAAGAAGACCTATAGATACCATAGTGATTGCTATCGAATCACTCTAATTCTTCTATTCCAATCGCCTTCAGATACTTGTATGTCCCGTCGTAGTATGTGGGTAGTGTCGTTGTGTCTTCAGGGAATCCGTAATGGTCAGTCCGCTTATTCCCTGTCGGCACACATATCACCATACCTTGTCGTGCGCGTGTGAGCAGTACCCGATAGGCATTGAGCATATATTTTTTCGTTTCCGCGTTTTGTTCCTCAGCCCACTTCCGCCCTTGCGTGAATTTGTAGTATTTCCATCCGTTTGTTTGATGCCGCATAT
>CAVKVE010000133.1:0-5738 GCA_963659655.1 Bacteroidaceae bacterium
ATTTGGGTGGTTTTTGTTGTGGGGGTTGGACTGTGTTGGTTCGGAAGTGGTTCGGCATTCATTCGAAGCAGATGGCTTTATCTCATAAGAATCTCATAAGAATCACATAAGAATATCATAAGTTTGACATAAGAATCTCATATAGTGATTAAAGGGATAGTAAAGAGATAGTAAAGAGAGATTTGGCGAAGGGTGGGAGGGGTGGAGGTGGGTGGAAGGGTAGGAAATAGTGGTTAATAATTGTTGCAATAGAGTCGGTGATTTGTATTACAGAGGTATCATTACACACTAAACAGAAAAGCATTTGTCGCACTTCTAATGTGAACTTAAGGTTCTAAAAAATACATTTCCGAAAAGGAAAACTATGAAAGCGCCCACTTTATTAAACCAAATATGCCGATCATTAATTGTGATAGAAAGGCTATTCCTATAATCTTAAGAAAATCTTTCAGTTTATCACTCATACATTATGCAGTTTATGAAATTATAGGTCTTCACCATGGGCTTGGTTAAAACCGTTGTCGTAATAAATGCAGATTCTATATCCCCCTTTTTCGTTAATTGTGAACCAAACAATATTGTTCTCAACAACAAAAAGAGAATGAGCCGCACATTCCTCTTTTATAGCTTTGCGTTGTTCTTCGGTGAGAGTGGGATCATTATAGTTGTTTCCTGCACGGCACTGTTCTTCAATCTCATCTAACTCTTTGTTAGATATTTGATTGTAGACCATTTGATACCTTTTGTTATGTACAATCATTTCATAATCGATATTCTCCTCATCAGAAATTTTAGTGTTCGTTTGAGAATATTCCATATATCTAGGATTTTTTTCGAATTGTGTTGCCAAGGTATTATATCGTATCTTTATATCTCTTTCTGAACTTCCTTGTTTGTCTACAACCATAATACGCCAAACTTTGCCTTTATTTGTTGCTACAAATACACAAACATCGCTACCATTGAACTCCCCGGTTAGACATTTGTGATAACTATCGTAGGTAAATCCCTTTTGTTTTAGCTTTTGTGTCATTTCGGATTCAGTTCCATCGATAGGTATGCCCATAAACTGTGTTATTTTTTGGGCATTGATACAAACGCTAAAAAGGAGAAAAATAGCGAAAAGAAAAGTCTTTTTCATGGGTATTGAGTTTTAGAAATTACAATAATAGATTCTGAAGTGTACGCAAAGGTACTTCTTTTTGTTTAACTGACCAAATTATTGCAAAGAAAGTATAAGTATCTTCGGCGTTCCTATGGACGGATGAGGGGCAATATACTGTGCAGTGCTATTTGGGTATGTTTTTTTCCTGTATCCTTGCTCTTATTTTCGGCCGAAGTCGGCGGGGATCTCGCCCCACTGGTCGGTGTCCCACTTATAAACCTGCGTGGTGTAAGGGTTCATGGCAAGCCAATGCTCCGCCTTGGTCAGCATATCGAATAGCTCCTTGTTCTTCGCGGTGGGTTCCAACTTGGTGCCGGCTTGTTTCTTGCGCAGCCACGCCAACGCGGTCTTGCTGTCTGAATATAGCACCCACGGCAGGTTGTTCTGCTTGAGATAGGCAAGCCCCAACACAATGGCAAGGAATTCGCCGATATTGTTCGTTCCGCCTTTGTAAGGGCCTCTATGGAATACCTCGGTGCCGGTGTCGGCTATCACACCACGGAACTCCAACACGCCCGGATTGCCGGAGCAGGCGGCATCTACCGCCAATGCCGGATAGATAGGCTTTACACGGGCGGTCTCGATGCTCCCGCTTGGTGAGGGGGCACTTCCCTGCTTGTTTGCCTGGGGGGCAGAGGGCTTGTGATAGGAAATGTACGCTTCGGGGCCGTCGGCGAAAGCCTTCTCGGCTTGCTCTCGTGTCTCGAAACCTTTGAATTTGGCTTGCTCAACGCCTTTCACCTGCTGCTCGCATTCGCTCCATTGACTGTATATACCGGGGACCCTCCCTGTCCAAACGACATAAAAGTGTAGCTTTTTCTTTGCCATCGTGCGCTATTGTAAAGAATAAGAAATAGACTGCAAAGGTACAAAAAACGGCTGAATTATCAAATTCAGCCGTTTTCCTTATATTTTATTTTGGATTTGTTCGGGTTTAATTTGGGGTTCCTTCGGGTTTTACTTGGGATTTCTTTGGGGGTTGTTAGGAGTTCCTTCGGGAGTGGTTCGGGATTTTGCTCTCGAAAGTGGGTTATTCGAAGCGGGAGAGGACTTCGCCCTTCTCGTTGATTAGCACCTCTGAGTAGTAGTCCTGCATGATGGCACGGAAAAGGGTCGGGCTAATGCCATAGATGTCGGTGTATATGGGGCGAGTGATAAAGCGCCCGTGGCTATCGACAAGCCCGCAGTTGCCATTGACACGATAGCGGAAAAACTCGTGGTTGGTCGTTTGGGTGTAGCTCGGCTCGCCCGTCTCCAAATTGGTGTAATAGGCCTTGTAGGAGATACTCTCGATATTGTCGATGACACAATCCAACAACACATTGCCCTCGAAATCTACCTGCTTCTTGAACTCCCCGCGCTTGCTAACAATAGCATAGTCCTTGCTGAGCGAAATGTTGTCGTATTCGGGGCGAACCACCCACTGCCCAAGCGTGTCGATGACGCCTATATGCTGCGCCGAGTCGGCTACAATGCAATGGCCATTGTGGAAGACAAACTCGGACAGGCTGTTGCCACGGTAGGGGTGGTGGAACTCGATGACCACACGGCCGTGAGGGTCGATGAAGCCGATGTAGTTCTCCTTCTCGACAGCCGCTAAACCCTCCGAGAAAATCCACGCATGGCGGTAGATGGCAGGAACGACAATCTCACCGGTTTGGGTGTTGATGAAGCCGCGACGCTTGTCCTTGGCAAACACCGCAAGGGAATCACAAGTGGGGGCGATCCAATCGAAGTCGGTGCCCTGCTTGAGGGTCTTGCCCGTCTTCTTGTTCTTGATGGAAATAAGCCCCTTCTCGTCGGTCTCTTGTACGACGCCACCGTTGTACTCGTACTCCTCGATCACGGCGTTCTTCTTCTTGTGACTGCGGACAAAGTGGGTGGTGAGAGCGGCTACGGCTGCGACGACACAGACCCAAAAGAGGATGTTGAAGCAGTAATTCTGTAGGGTGGATAGGTTTAGGTGTTTCATTGTGAATGGGTTGTTAGGGTTTAACTTTGGGTTAGTTCGGGTTTAATGACAATAGTTTGTTGTTGAAAACGATGCAAAGGTAGGACTATTTTTTTAACAGAACAAACGATTTTGGGGCGATTGTACGAAACAGGCAATCGGGTGTACGAATGGCCTTTCGTACACCCGATTTCGTATAGGAGAAAAAAAGATGGGGTTACCAAACAAGGAAAGAGGCGTGCTTGTATTTGCGGGCATCCCACATACCGAATTTGAGGTGGGAGCCGTCCGACAAACGGCAATAGCCCTGCGAAACCGTGCCGCCGATAAGATAGATGGCGTTATCAACCCCTAAGTCGATAAGCGCCTGCGAGAAGTCGTGCAGGGACTCTTCCGTGCCGCTCTCCACCACGACAATGCGTCCCTCCATCTCGCACAAACCACGCCGTATGGATTTGGTTTTCAGATCGTTCTCTACTAACTGACCATTATCTACCAACGGGTACTGGCGGAAGAAATCGCCGCCGCACGTGGTCGCCTGCTCGAACAAAGGCGAGTTGTCCGCCACGCCCACAGTGACCCCGCCATCGATAATGGCACAATAGCCGCGCTTGCTCAGACCATAACTCAGCGGCTTGCCATGCAAGACAAAAGCGCCTACAATCTTGCCGTTGTCGGCTCGGACATCGGCAGCCTGAAAAAACAGAATCAAGTTGGCGGTATCGCGCTGCACACCATAGCCTACGGTGAGGCGTGGAGTGGTGTTGAGCGGGAAAAAGATACGGAGAGGGATGTCGTTGATGGCGGTGTCCTTGAGGGCCGTATAGCGGCGAGCGGTAACGATGGTGTCGGTATGCTGCACGGAATCGGTGGCAAAATAGGTGCGATAGGCGTAGCGGAGCGACTGCTGCTCGCACTGCTCGAACCACCCACGCAGGGCATGAGAGGGCACTGCGGGAGAGGAAGGGACGGGGTCGTAGACGCTCTCCTCGAGATCGTCGGGGGTGTCGTCGGAATGGAGGACGGCGATAAGGACTCCTGTTAAGATTCCTATACAAGCAAGCACGCACAACAAGACCCACCACCACTTGCGTTTCGGGTCTTGCTTCGGGGTCGGTTCGGGAACGAGCCGGCCGGAAGGCTGATTCCTCAGCTGCGAAAGGTCGCCACTGAGCAAGCGAATTTCATTGTCTTTAATTTCGTCCATAGTAATTTTTATAATTAGGTTTAGGTTATAGGTCGTTCTCCAACATCGATTTGAGCTTCTTCAGGGTGTCCTGACTCAGCGAAAGCATATAGGTATTCGCATTGTTGTCCTTCAGCTCTAATGTCTGCGTAGCCGTATGAATATGATAGACATAGCGCATATTGAGAATATGCGACCGCCCGATGCGAATGAAAATGGCATCGGTGTCGGCAAACTGCTCGGCGATCTTCTCTTCGAGCTGCCCCAACTGGATGGTCCATTGGAAACTCACGCCGTTGACAAGATGGAAATTGCAATAGTTCTGGTCTGCCGAGATATAGAGAATGTGCCGCGCCTGAATACGGCGAAGCTCGTTGGAATTTGATATGGTGAGGTAGGGAGTCGGCATCATTGCGGGTGCAAAGGTACTGATTTATTTGCAAATAGCAAAAGAGAAGGGGTGTTTTTGGGGGCTGAGGCGGGGAAAAAGGGCATTTTGGCAGGGCAAAAGACCGGAACGGAGGGAAAAGACCTGCGGACACACAAAAAAAGGACTGCCTTGCAGCAGTCCTTGTATATATAGGGTTTATTGAAATGCTTTGTGAAAAGCCTGCCCCACATTGCTGCCCACGAGGAGCAGCGCAACAGCACGCAGATTAAGCGAGCTTGTTGACGTAGATAGCCAATTTCGACTTCAGGTTAGCAGCCTTATTGGTGTGGATGATGTGACGCTTAGCCAACTTATCCAACATAGAGCTTACCTTAGGCAGAGCAGCTGCAGCAGCGGCCTTGTCCTTGGTGGCACGCAAGTCGCGAACGGCATTGCGAGCGGTCTTAGCATAATAATGGTTGCGAGCCTTACGGGTAGCCGTTTGGCGGATACGCTTCAAAGAAGATTTGTGATTTGCCATCTTTCTGATTAGATGAAAATAGGGTTATACAAAAGGTTTACCTTTGAGGAAGGTTTTCTTTGCGTTTATTAAGTAGTCCATAGCAGAGTCGAACTGCTCTTTAGAGAATGAAAATCTCTCGTCCTAACCGATAGACGAATGGACCTCGTGCTTTTGTCGGGCGTGGTGCTGCTTTTCTGCGGCTTTGCCCTTGCGTACTTGCTGCGTTTCCTCGTATTCTCGCCGCTCCTGCCTTGCTCTCTTGCCGCCTTTTTCTTGCGTTTCTGCGGCATGGGCAGAGCCAAACGACAGGGGAATAAGCACGCCTTTTCACGAAAAGCGGGTGCAAAGGTACGGCAAAAGTTTGGAATACACAAATTTTGAGCGAAAAAAGTGCATTTTTTTAGGGGAAAGGGTGGGGAATGGGGTGGGAATGAGAGGGGAAAAGGCGGGTGGAAAGAGGGGAGGGGGATGGTAAATTACGGAAAAGGGGTGGGAGTTGGTTCGGGAGTAGTTCGGGAACGGTATGGGAAATTTGGGAAAATG
>CAVKVE010000134.1:0-5646 GCA_963659655.1 Bacteroidaceae bacterium
TGCGAGCGCTTCATTCTCTTTCCCTTCCGAAATATGGGTTTCTTCTCTTAGATTTTGGACTTCATTTAACTGTTTCATAAGACATTTGTTTTAGATGTTTTATACATGTTACTGTATTGTTCCATACTTAATTGCTCCACGCTTACTCGCCGGTTCGTAGTTTATTTCCTATTCCGCTGCAAAGGTACATCGTTTAACTGCCACAACACTACAGTAGATAGAGAAAAGAGCATTTTTTTGCATAAAATCACGACTATATTATATCGTACAGAAGCCAAAAGCCGCCATTCTTACAAAAAGACGACGGAGTGCCCATATTGAGCACTCCGTCGAAATCGAGAAAAAGAATGTTGTTATGTGGTTGGTCTTACATTACAGGATGTGTTGCATGCTGACAAATGCTACTCGCCAAATAGATATGTCATCATATTTTTGACTTCAGTAGTCCGTCTATCCTCTGCCTCTTTCGTATTCCACTGGGAAAGTTTTGCTATTTTTTTCATCGCCACATAACAACTCTTTTGATATACCTCCCTTTTCTTGCAGAAAGGTTCATCCTTGATAGAACGGTTGAAACTTTGCTCTAATTGACATAGATTTCCGATACTATTCTGCAACACGCTATCCAATTTCACTGCTTCATCTGCATTAGCATGGATATGCTCCACATCGAAAGGCGTTTCGAAGATATGTTTGATGACCTCAGTCGGGCAACTATCTTTTTCGGATAGATAGGTGGATAGTTGGCAAATCAAGTTCTTGCGTTTCATATTGTCACTAATATACCCCTGCAACTTTATTTCTACATTGGCACGCACGCTGCTGAGTTTTTTCTTGAAAGCCGCCTCTATATCATACGATGGGTTATTACCTATTTTCTGCACTTCCTTGGTAACAAAGTTTTGCATGTCCCGCACTCGTTTGTCGTAGAGAACACTATACGCAAAAAACAGTTTATCCATCGCCACCAATAGTTGTTCGAGAGTTCCCCGTTCAAGAACATTTTTGCTGTTCTGCCGGAAGAACAAGAACATATACAGCACTATTCCCTTGTATCGGTTGTATCTCGACCCATTGATATGTCGCAATGCAAATTGCGCTTCTACATTCAGTGTTGGATACATTTCTTCATACGCATAGCGGAGTTTAATTACATTGTCAATCTCTTCTAACGAGGGCGTAACCTTTGCGAAAGAATCACGCCAATCTTTTATCCCCAACAGCGTATCAAAGAGGCGGCTATAGAATGTCTCCCACCCCATATCGTACAAATCCGTAGGCAACTGATATTTTGTAATAAGTACATTCTTGTATATCGCTAGCACGCCACTCATGGTTGTTATAGTTTTCCCCTTTTCCTTATTGAGTGAATCTACTTGCTGATAGAGAGCATTGATTTTCTCAAATACAGATTCATCCTCCGACTGACAATCCGTCAAGTACTCGTACATACGAACTTTGAATAAGTCGCCGCCATTCAAGTCTAATCCGGTATTGTTGATAGTGTTAAATATCTGTATCGTTTTAGACAAGCCCGCTGTCGTCTCAATAATGACAAAATATACTTTGTGAGTTAAAAACTCGCAGAAAGCATCAATATTTAACACATAGTCCTCATCAGGAAGAGCCTCATGGAATGCGTTTCGTATGATCAAAGAATTGGTATAGTACTTATTCAACTCGCTGAGTTGCACGCCCTCCTTTTGATTCAAATAGTCCGTGAGATAAGCACTCTGTTCCTTGTTAATATGAGTTTCGAGCCACTTAAAATCCATGTCTTGTAAGACACGGCAATCGGGGTATTGTTTCCTCAACTCAAATAGTAAAAGGGTTAAAGTCGTTATACGCTGCTGTCCATCGATAACATCCTGCTCATATTCTGTGCTCGTGATGTATTTCTTTCTCGACAATTGCATTGTGCCAATAAACATAGGTTCAGGTTCCGACTGCCCTGCATCCGTTTTTTCCCCTAAATAGGCATTCACTATATCCGTAACGAACGGTACAATCTCTTTTTCACTCCATGCATACGGACGCTGATACACGGGGATGATATAACGCGTATGTTTGTCCAATAGGGAACGATATTCCCCTTTGTCCGAACCCAATAGTGTTGCCGTATAGGCGTTAATGGCAAAGCGGTTGTCCTGTGCGTCATAATAGTGTACAAGAGATTTACCCAATTCTTCATTGAGCGCAAAGAATGTGCCTTGTCGTTTGCATTTGAATTGCTTATAATCGCTTTTTTCTATCTCGACGATGCTCACTTTTACGCCAACGACATCTTTATAGTTCTTGTAATCAAAGCCGAAATCATTTGCCGTGATTTCGATATTCTTCAAGTTCTCCAATTTGTCAGGGTTACCAATGGCTTTTGCGATAGACACTATTTGATAGCCATCCGTAATAGCAATATAATGTCCTTTTTTTACATTGCTGAGAAAGCGTTCTTTGGCTTTTTCCGGCCCAACGAACACCACATTATTTCGGCGAAATATACTCAACAATGAGTTATTTTTACAGCCGCCCCAACGGGAACCAACTTTCCACACCTTTTCCATAATAATTTGAGTTTTAATGGTTTATTCAATTAGATTTCTATCCGTTTTATATGTCTAACTACGCCTCCGCGGCAATACACATTTGTGATGAAGACTATATATACCAGATATTTATTTCTTTATCGGCAAAGGAACTGCAATGTGATAAAAGTCTCTGTACCCTTCTATTCTATCATCCGGTGTCAAAGCAGAAAGGGGCTTCGAGAAATCAAAAGACTGAGTGTTCCCCGGATGAATAATTACACACGACACAGGATATTGAGGTGTTGTGAAATACTTCAATAACTTTTCATCACGAGCATACGCACTAATTTCCCGAATGTCAGCGACCAAACTATCATAGTGAGTTCTGTCTGCCTGAGAGTTGTACCAAAGTTTATACTTTGCATCCAGCACAATACCCTCTTCGGTATGCAAATAATCACATCGTGTTCCGTAACTGCCATTTACTTGAAACTTGATTGCATTGGGATAATGCGACTCAAGTAAGCCCAAAATATACACTTCAAACAACCGAGACATATCAATCCAAAATGGAGGCACTTTTTTCTCGCATCCGGAACTGCTCAAGGAGTTATCATAATGTTTGAGAATCTGTTTTGCCAAATGAATTGCCTCCGGATAATACCGATTCAGTTTATCATGTTTGGTTGTCCGAACTGCCTGCGGCGAAATATCCGAACTAATACTCCGAAACGCTTCTATTGCCCTAAGTTTTGAGGAAAAGAATATATTCGATTGCATATCTTTGGAAATAGCGCGTACATCGCCTAAGAGAGACAACGCTGCATCCAATGCCTTCTTCAGCAATCGATTCACCGGAATATCCGCCGTGTATTCTTGAAAGCGGCAAAAGAAACGGTCATTCCGTCCATTTATTACATTCTGTCTCAATTGCCTACAGACCATTACTTTCCCTCTTATCTTACTATGAAGATTTTCTTCTCTTTGAATATAGTCTCGCCGCAATCCACGCCCGACCAATTTATCCAATACCGCTAAGTATTGAACAACCAGCAACGGCGTTAACACATCGTATAGTTGCGCATTCGCTATCGCTTCTTTTTCCCAATCAATGCTGTAACTCTCTGCGAAATAGTCAGCAGATGGTTGATATTGCAATGCGGATGCAAACAAAGCCATAAAGTCCAAATTTTCGACTTTAGGCACCACAGCGAGCGATTCATTCTTTAGTTCAGCCAGTCCGATATAGTAACTGCTCCAAATCGTTTCATCTCCTCCACAAGATAACCCCAAAGGCAAAGAAGCAAATGGTGCCTCCAACCCAAGTTGTTGCACCAATGCTTTTTTTATTGCTGTTTGTTCTGTTACGCAAATCATTCCTCAAAGGGTTTCGTGATTAGACCATCCTTGTAATACTCTGCCAACAACGGAAGGACTTCATATTTCCATTTCAGTTCTAATTGTTTCTCATCATCCGCAAGAAAATAACTATGCCCTATCATCAAGTCTTCTACATTCTCTGAAGAATAGTTCTTAATATGTTCATTCACCCTATCAAAGTAAGCCAAGGCTCTCTGTTTTGTATCTGCACAGTACTGTTCTATAACACTCCGATTAGCCTTAACCGTAAGGAAAGCAAAACGCCGACGCAATGCATAGTCTATAAAGCCGACGCTTCTATCCGTAGTGTTCATTGTACCAATGATATACAAATTATTCGGAACGCCAAATTTTTCTTTGCTATATGGGAGCGTAGCAACGATAGCATTAGTTTCTCCTATTCGTTTATCTGCTTCTAACAGCGTTATCAGTTCGCCGAATATCTTTGCCACATTGCCTCGATTTATCTCATCGATTATTAAGAAGTACCCGTGTTCTAAGTCCTTTCTTGCCTTGTCACAAATCCGCTTGAAGACGCCTGCCTCGATTCCATATTGTACTTGATGAGACTCTTTATCCAACTCCGGTTTAAGCCCTTCGACAAAGTCCTCATAATCTAAAGATTGATGGAAAGTGGTAAACTCCACATACCCGTCTTCAACCTCTTTGTTATAAATCTCCATTACCTCATCACGAGACATATCGGGCATCAATTGTCCTCTCATTTCCACAATAATAGAAGCAGTGCTATAAGTCTTTCCTGTACCGGGTGCACCTTGAAGAATAAGATTCTTTTTCTGTTTCAACAGGCAGACAGCATCTTCTATCAACTTCATTTCTGCATCCTTACTTTTTTTCCATTCTACGATTTCATACTTAAGTCTCCATGTGTAAGTACTACGCCGATACATATCATCATTCGGATACTGCTCGTTGATAAAGCATTGTATATGGTGGTTTAGATCTATATCATTGCCACCGGCAAACTCCGCTATTCCAAAGGGACGAAGCATTTCATACAACTCATGCGAACCGATAACCAGTGTTGACAATTTGGAAGGTTGAAAAGCACAAAGGAAACGCAAGGTTGCAGCCCACATGCTCTTTCCGTTATTTGCAGTCGTTACCTTTATAATCTTGTCGTACAAAGACTTACACACTTCCGGTTTGTACTCTGTATCGGATACTATTTCATACAATGGCTCAACAAATTCTCCCCAATGGTCTATAAGGAGTTGTTGCTGTTTAGGCAAAAAATTCCCTTGCCGAATACTGCAAATACAATTAGTTGCTTTCAAGAATTCCGTACGGTCATCAAGTTCCCAATCTGCAATCAATTTCTTTTGCTTTGCATACTCAATGAATTTAGGGACGAATTTTACATATCTGTCCCCCCATTCATCCTTAGCCTCTTCGCTTAAATTGGGGAAAACTTCATTTAACTGTTTCATAAGACATTTGTTTTAGATGATTTATACATGTTACTGTATTGTTCCATACTTAATTGCTCCACGCTTACTCGCCGGTTCGTAGTTTATTTCCTATTCCGCTGCAAAGGTACACCGCCTAACTGCCACAACACAGCGGTAGATAGAGAAAAAGTACTATTTACTATCAATTCTTACAATGAGTGCTACCAAAATACAAAAAGAAAGTACTAATTCTTATGTGGTTTCTTTAAGCGGCTGCGATTCCTCCAATGCTTTTTTCAGTAATTCGTACATTTTCTTACCATGTGATT
>CAVKVE010000135.1:0-5596 GCA_963659655.1 Bacteroidaceae bacterium
ACTACGGATACGACCTCATCTACTCGCGGATGATAGACGGGGCGTGCCGAGAAGGGGATGTGCTGATCGGTATCTCGACTTCGGGCAACTCCCGCAACATACTGAACGCCTTTGAGAAAGCGAAACAACTCGGCGTGGTGACGGTGGCGATGACGGGCGACACGGGCGGAGAAATGCGCAAAGTGGCCGACCTGCTGCTCAATGTACCCTCGGCAGACACCCCTCGCATTCAGGAGTGTCACATCATGCTGGGGCATATCATCTGCCAAATAGTGGAGGCCGCGATGTTCCCGCGAAAATAGTTAGTAAAGGGGACTGCTGTAAACTCCCCGTTTAGTAATAAATCAAAGCAATTTACAGAAGTTCCCTATTAAAAAAAATCGTATGTTTTCGGAAGTAGTGATATTGGCGGGCGGATTAGGAACACGCTTGCGGTCGGAGATAGGCACGAACCTGCCCAAACCGATGGCACCCGTATCGGGGAAGCCGTTTCTCACCTATATTCTCGACCGCCTGGCTGCTGCGGGCGCAAAGCGGGTGCTGCTCGCTGTGGGATATCATCATGAGGTGATAGAGGCGTATTTCGGCTCGCACTATCGCTCGATGGAAGTGGTGTATTCGTGCGAGGAGAGCCCGCTCGGAACGGGAGGTGCTATCCGACAAACTGCCGAAAAAGCCGAAGCGGAGGACTTTCTGGTGCTGAACGGAGATACGCTATTTGACTTGGACTGGGCGGATTTCTACGCCTTCCATACCGAACACAAAGCGCCTATCTCGGTGGCACTGCGAGAGGTGGAGGACACGGCACGGTACGGCTCGGTGGAAACCGACGGAGCCGTGCTGACGGCCTTCCGTGAAAAAACCGAAAGCACGGGGCGGGGCTTGATAAACGGGGGCGTGTATGCGGTGAACAAGGCATGGCTGCTGCAACAAAAACAACCCGAAAAATTCTCATTTGAGCGGGAGCTGCTGCAGGCATTGGCACCCCAACGGTTGTTCTGCGGGAAAGCATTTGCGGATTATTTTGTGGATATGGGTATTCCGGCAGATTATCAGCGGGCAAAGCGGGAAATAGCACTACGCTTCCCGAAAGATAGATTCCTGTTTCTAGACCGGGATGGGGTGCTCAACGAGCGGATAGTGGGCGACTATGTGCGTAACACGACCCAATGGAAATGGCTGCCCGATGCCAAAGAGGCGGCGGCTCGGCTGACAAAAGACTACGAACGGGCGTTCGTGGTGTCGAATCAACAGGGCATTGGCAAAGGACTGATGACAGCGGCGGATGTGGCGGAAATTCATGACCGAATGAGCCACGAGATTGCGGCAGCTGGAGGGCATATCGACAAGGTATATGTATGTCCGTCGTTGGCGGCTGACGGCGACCCGAACCGAAAACCGAAGACCGGAATGGCACGGCAAGCGGCGGCGGAGTTTCCGGAGGTGAGGCTGCAGGACAGCGTGATGATAGGCGACAGCGTGAGCGATATGGAATTCGGGTGGCACTGCGGAATGCGATGCGTGTATCTGACCAACGGCGAACCGATACCCGACAAGGTGAGTGACTACACCGACCTCTGCTACGAACGATTGGCGGAAGTGAAATAAATGTCTATTAGTCCGAAATAAAGAAACGGCTTGTCCGAGAGGGCAAGCCGTTTCTTTGTGTGAGTTTTCTGGGGCTATAGGTCTGTGTAGGCGGGGGGGGGCTATGTCGCAAGGCATACAAGACTTCCGGCTCGCTATGCTCGCGAAAAATAGAGGAAAATTTTCCTGTTAGCGAAGTGAATACCGCCTAAGGGTCAGTCCTTGCTATGGTAGCGGCGGTACTTGGCAGGCCATGCGGCGATACGCTGGGGAACCTTAATAATCCAACGCACACACTTGTCGGCGGCGAAATGGACCGTGTCGTACCAATGCTCCACAGGCAACACGACCTCGCCGCCACGCTGCGCTGCCGACTCGTGTATCAGCGCATCAATACGGGCCTTCTGCTTGCCCGCAGAGGGCTGAAACAGCCGAACCACAACCGACGGCACGGAATAGAAACGCGACAGCCACGAATGGGCGCAGAGTTGGCGTCCCTGCGGGTCGTAGAGAAGCGTGGAAGTGCCATCGTGGTGACGCTGAGGCGTCAAATAGAGCGTGCGGAAATTCGCCGCCAACCACAAGAAAAACGGGTAGTACGGCTCGATGACGGAGGGACGGTCGAAGGTGTAATGTCCGCAGAGTGGGGTGGTGTCGAAGGCGGCTATCATCTCTGCCTTATGGTCGGCATAACGGAACGACTGCACCGCCTCGCGCGAGAAATGGGTGCGGATAAGCCGCAAATCGAAGATATTGAAAAACGGATTGGTCACGATAGGGTTGCCGGCACGCATATATTGTCCGCCATCGGAGCAACCTGCATTGGCATAGCCGTTAGCGACCACATAATCGACCAACTGCAGCACCGCCTGCGGGTCGGTGATGAAACAGTCTTCATCGACATTGATGGCAATGTCGCAATCGGTGTCGGCGAGCATGGTATAGAAATAGCCGTCGGCAGACTGGTCGGTCAAACGCACGCAGGGATAGCCTAACCCCTCGTAGAAAGACTTGGAAAAACGATAGAGCCGCAGGTCGAACGAGCGGCAGAAAAACTTGATGCGGAGAGGAGTAGACGGAATGGTCATGTATAGGAAAATGTTAGTGAGTTGCTTTAGATATTAAAAAATAGTACTTTGCTGCAAAAAAAAGACTTTCCATGGTCTTTTTTTGTGTGTAAAAAAGACTTTCGGTGGTCTTTTTTTTGAGAAAAGCTCGTTATTTCTTTTGGGAGATGAGAGTTTGGAAAGCGTTCTGCACGGCTTGGTAGGAATAATGGTCGAGATACACTTGCCGTGCGTAGGCGTTGAAGCGGGGACGAGGGTGGGCGGCGATGGCGTTGAGGCAGGCGATGAACTCCTCTGCGGTATTGCACAAACCGCCAATGCGTTCGTAATCAGCCGTATAGCCCTCGAACGCTTCGCTCGTACCAACGATATTCTTGCCATACATGAGGGATTCACAGGTCTTTACCTTCATGCCGCTGCCGGAGAAAATGGGCAGCACTACGATGTCCGCCTGCTCGATATACGACTGTAGGTCGGGTGCATCGCTGACAACTTCGATGTCCTGAAGCAGGGGCGACTCGGATTTGAGTTTCGCCATCCCCTTGCCGACAATCTTTAGATCTATATTGGCGTGGGGCAGCACATGCTCCACAAACCACAGAATGCCTTGATTATTAGGCGTGAAATAGGCTCCAAAAAACAAGCACTGCGGGCGGGGACGAGTCAGTTCGGCGGTGGGCGTGTAGGTCAAGCGGTCGGATAGCGTGACGGGAATGAGCAGGTCGGCTCGACGGCCATAGCGCTGTTCCAATACCTGCGCGTCCCGCTCGTTGAGGGCGATGACCTTGTCTGCATATTGGCACGAATAGCGGTCGTTCTGGTCAGCGGTGCGGATGATGATATTACGCCCCGGCAGGTGGGGAAGTTTGGCATCGAAATAGATAGCCTCCACATTATGGAAATAGACCAATATCTGCCCCTTGTAGCCGCTCTGCTTGAGGCGTTTGGCTACGAT
Organism: Bacteroidaceae bacterium; assembly: GCA_963659655.1. Lineage (GTDB taxonomy): Bacteria > Bacteroidota > Bacteroidia > Bacteroidales > Paludibacteraceae > Colicola. Next base: position 3,610 of record CAVKVE010000135.1, read on the forward strand.
ACCGAAGAGGCTGCGGTCGATAAAGACATAGTCGTACGCCTGCGCCTGACGGACTATCGCACGCACCCGCCGAGGGGTCAGCCCATAGTAGTAGCGGAACAAAAAAAAGAAGGCACCACGGATATAACTCCAAAGCGTCTTGCGGGCGTACTCGTCGTGGACATAGTAGGAATCGATATGGTCGTCGCCGACAATCGAACGCAGCAGCTCGAAGTTGCGCTTGCTTCCTTGCCCGCCGCCTTCGAGAATGCCACGGGAACGCTTATACCAAATAAAAAGAATTGAGGACATAGGTGGGAGAGGATGAATATATTTTGCCTTGTTTCTGTATTGAAATTGTGTTACAAACTGATACAATCGTCTGAGAATGTGCGTGTTTTGCAGTGTTTTAGATACAACTGTATCTGTTTTTGGGTGACAAAAGTTGTACCAATAGTATTGGGAAACTTCGGGTGGTAGATGGGGCTATTGGGAATAGTGGCTGCATTTTTTGGGGCGGAAAAATTCTCAAAGTAGATGTCGAAAATTCTCAAAGTGTGAGTGTAATTGATTGATATTGTGGTTGCTGTGCATTTTTTTTGTGGAGTTCTTGTAGAGGAGGATATAATTATCCTTGTGCAAGATAAATAGTCTAAATTTCCGGAGAAAACCTACGATTCTTGGCAGAAAAATCTTCAAATGTTATCGGAAAAATCTGCGATTCTCTGTCTAAAATCTGCGATTTGTATATTGTATTTCCTTGCAAATAGCACTAAATCAGTTTATTGTAACGAATGCAATACTGTTTCGACTCGTTGCGTAAAGGTGTGATGACTTATGATTTGCTCGTGGGCGGCTTGTGCTTGCGCGGACATATCGTGCGTCAAGGCATAGTCTATAAGCGAAAAGAGTTCTTGCTCGTTATGGTATAGCCCGACTTCACCATTGGGGAACAGTGTCTCGATGTATGGATTGGCGTCGCATAGTTGATACGCTCCGCTTGCACATATCTCGAACACCTTGGGATTGGCTCCGTCTTTCTGCTGCTCGTGATGGATATTCAGTACTACTTTGGCACGATTGTAGTCCAAATTCAGTTGCTCTGCTGAGGCGTTGCGGTTGGTATAAACATCACGCCGCTCGCGGGTAAGCCATTGCCAAAGCCCTTTGTACCAAGGCTTGTAGATACCCCAAACACGAATCTTTCGGTCGGCATAGTGTGAGACTACGGCTTCTATCAACTGCTTCCGCTTTTGGGATTGCCAAAGGTCGCCGGCAAAGACAATATCCAAATCTTTCTCAACAGGCAAAGGATGGTAGAGGGCTGTGTCGGCTGCTTGCGGCAAGAAAAGTGCCTCAATGTGGTAGTCGCTTTTTAGGTAGTCGATATCCGTCTGCTCGTAACAGAACACTTTGTCAGCAAACTGCAAATTCGGCAGAGCCGTCGGCAGGCGGCGTATGCTATCGAAAAGCCATATTGCTACTCGGGCGGTCTGTTGCATAGCCTGCACCACCTCCGGCAGAAGTATATCGCCATTAACAATAAAGACCAAATCTGGCTGCCGGTCGTTGAATACCTGCAGAATATGTGCTTTGTAGTTCTGTCGGGACTGCTCTCGGAGTGCTGTCTTGTTTCCGAGTTTGTAACGCAAACGATTCCAACGAGTGTAGGGGTGAATAGGCGTGTCGTACTTCTCGCAATAGACAGAATAGCCCGTTTGCTCAAAAGCACAGGCAATGCTCTCGGCAAAATAATGAAAGTTAGGGGCTATGAGGAGGACTGAGGGCATGGCTATAGTCAGGGGGATATTAGAAAGAGTACCTTACAAATTATCGAAACTCAATTTTAGTATATGGTCGTAGATGGTTTCGAGTGTACCCGGAGTTGGTTTGTACTTGTAGGTGAGTTTGTGCACGGGTGAACTCCACAAAATATTGTTCCAAAGTTTCTCTGAATAGGGCTTCCCTAATTGCGTATAAAGTGGATTAGAATTGCAGAAATGAGGCA
>CAVKVE010000136.1:0-5557 GCA_963659655.1 Bacteroidaceae bacterium
ATTTCCTCCAAAGTGCGGCATGAAGGCATCATATAAGAAATAGTCTCCAACAACAAAAAAATGATCACTTACGCTACGAGCCTTCCACTGTGCTATAAAGTCCTTACTACTCATAGCAAGCATCCTGCGATTTAGTTCTTTATTGTTCCAATCATTTGTGGCTATAATATGTCTTATATCAAGTTTTTTCTGTTTCGCATCGATACTTTGTGGGCAAAACAGAAATAACACTATGATGGTTAATGGGGTACAGATGAATCGTACGGTCCAATAATAAATGTGATTAGCAAGGATAGTTGGTATAAATAATATGCTTTTCATAATCGTTTATATGCGAATCAATTCTTCATAGTAATTTAATACACATATTATCAAATATCTTTTTATCGTTAATTTCTCGCATTTGTATATATAGGAAATCATCTCTTGTAGAAACGGATGTGATTTGAAATATTGTATTAGATTCAAATTGTACTTCGTTTTCTTGGTCGTATAATTCTTTATTGCATTCTAATAAAGGATATATAGAATGGGCTTTTGTATTTTCAGGCAATAATTCTATTGCCCATATAGGGTATTTTGAGGTATCATTATTCCAATTATCCTTGGAAATAGATAATGACCACGGTATTTGCATAAGTGTACCTCTCTCAATGTATTTTTGATATTTTCTCGTGTATTTGCTAGGAGACAAATAATCTTCGTATGAATCCATCCTAAAAACTACTCGTTTAGTTTCTTGCGGAAGTTTTTGTAGTATAACATCAAAGTAGTCAAGAAGGTCTTTTATCTCTTGACACTGCGTTTCTTTGTAAAGATGATACACTTTTCCTGAACCAACTGCCGTCAAATAGTATATCACATTAAACTATTCATCTGTAAGTATATCAAATTTATTATGTGCGTCTGGCTCAATTACACCATCTCCAAGGATGTTGTGATGAAAACTTTCTTTCCCGTGAATAGAAAGCATTATTTTTGCTTTCTCAATAATTGGGTTCATAATTGTATAGTTTTTAGTGATTGATACCATTTATCTTTTGAAGCATCATAACCTATTGTAAAATTTAAAACTTCAGTTGTGATGGGCTTCATATTTTTTAGTTTAGTTACATAGGAATTATACTTTTCTTGCATCCACTTGTACTTTTGCAAAACCTTATCATCGTTACATAGTTTTAGGTTATTACTAATGCAGTCATATAATGCAATAACAAACTTCTTTTCTTTTTTTGATATATCTCCAATATCGTTATATTTGAAATAGTCTATGTAAAATATGTTGTCTGAATCTCGTCGTAAACAGTTGCGTATATACGATTCACTCACTTCTTCATATCGATCAAATACTTCATCTGGGAAGTCTGCGATGTGCTTTTTTAATTCTTCTGACAATATAATGCGTGGATAGATTGCGATATCACTTTCCAATTTATATGCTTCATTCATTGCTGGTCCAAAAATAAACTTTTTCGTATGATATAAATTACCTATTGTCATACCACCTCTAACGATTAGATTATACTTGGTTATTAGATCTTTTTGTAATTGTTGCAATGACTGCAAAAGAGAAAGTGAAATTCCCCTTTTTCCATATTTGAATGATATAACCAAAGAATCAGAAAATTGCGAAATTACAGCAGAAGGAAAAAATTGTGGAAACTTTTTGACTCTTATATTGATGTATTTCAATATATGTCTGATGGAACTAACCTGTTGTACATCATTTTGTGATGCGGTAACAAGTTGCTTGAACCCTAGAATATCCATAAAAAGGACTATGCGTTTTTCGTAATGATATTTCATGATCGTATATTATGTTTATAATTATAATTTGCATTACAAAGTAATTTAGGAGTAGAGACTCTGCAAATGAAAGGATTTATTCATCATAGCACCAATTATAAGTTTTATCATCCTCTTTGGTATCATTGTATGCGCACAGTAAGTTTGTGTAATACTCCACCTATGATTCGGGCTAAAACTATGTGGCACGATAAAAGTCGGCATTTATGGTGTATGAATCTAAGCCCAGAATGATTGCAAGCAACCAATTCTTCAATGTAGATTGGGCAACCTTTCTACGCCCAATCTACTGAATGAATATTTTTAATTTATCCATTGTAATAAATTGTTTGTACATCACTGTTGTCGTTTTTGAGGAGTTTTGCGAAAGATCAAAAAACAGTGTTGCGTTAATACTACTCCTATATGGCAGTGACCTACTCTCCCACATGATTTGCAGTACCATTGGCGTTACTGAGTTTAACGACCCTGTTCGGAATGGGAAGGGGTGGAACCTCAGTACGATAACCACCTTATATCTTTGTATCTATTCAAACAAACGCCTACCACAGACAGCCGTTGCTATCAGTGGTAGGCGTTAGAATTGGATGGGCTTACCGAATTAGTTGGTGGCGATTACATAGTTGTTATAGACACCACCGCGATTGACAATCTTGATACGGAACAGACCTGTCCAACGAGGGTAGAAACGGACATAACAATCATCCGTATAATCCACATCACTGGCAATCAAATTCCCATTCTGGTCGTAGACATAGAGATCCAAATCGGTATCCCCATCGCCGGATACTGCTACCTCGGCAAGCTCATTAGCCCAGAACTTGGCATCGTAGTAGGTATAACTGCGTGCGCTGACAGAACCATAGGCATACTTTGCGCCACCTACTGCACCACGAGTGCCTTCTGCTACTGCAGCCAACTTGTTCTCTACCTTTTGAGCCATAGCAAGCAGGGTGGCATCATCGCCGGCATACTCCTTTGCCGTGGCAAGCAGTTCTTGAGGACAGAGAGATTTTACTTGTCCCTTTGCCACTTCATCTGCATTCTTCTCGCCTTGTTCTACTTGGGCATCCAATGCCTGAGTAGGTACGCCTGCAAGAATGTTAGCCGCCTCGATAAGAGCCGAAGCCGATTCTACTTCGTAGCCATACTTTGCCAAATCGTTGGCGGTACGAATGGCACTGATTTCTTGAGAAGCCGTTTGAGGCAGTGCCTCTTTCTCTTCACTTACTTTTGCAGTCTTGCTGCAAGATACCATCGCTGCACTGAGTGCTATGACGGCAAGAAACATAGATTTCTTCATAACGGTAAATGTATTAGTTAATTAAGTTGTTTATAGAAGTCCCTTTTAGAATATACTTTGCGTTTTGCTTAGAATATACTTTGTGTTTTGCTGGATGCCGTCGTCTCGATGACCGGCGTCTGAGTAAAGGGTACGACATTGGAAATAGTCGTACGAATGGAACTCTGTACATCTTGGCAAGGTGTATAGCCTAACTTGTCTTTCTGCAAACTGAGTGCATAGGTTAGCGAACCATTTCCCTTGTATTCGTAATTCACTTGATACGATTTGCAGGCAGAGATAAATATCCAGTCTATCTCGGCACCGGTTGTACCGACAAATGGTTTTGCTTGCCCTGGAATGAGAAAGGCATCGGATGTGCCTCGTACGACAATGCTATCATCTCCGCGTGAAGAATCTCCACTATGGCAGGCGTCTGCCACGACCGTAAGTTTTCCCTTTTCGCCTATTCGGGTGCGAAGTTGGTGCAACCACGCGTTGAGTTGGTCGTCAATGATATGGTTCTCGCCCTCGTATTTTCCTTTGGCATAAGCAAACTGTGCATCGTACGGAACCCACGCTTCGTCCAAACCATCCTCTTCGTCGCCGTGAATATCGGTGATTTGCTGCCCGTGTCCAGAGAAATGGATATAGATGACATCCCCCAATAGAGCCTTATCGATAAGCGTGTTCATGGCTTGGCGGATAGCAGCTGCTGTGGCTTGCTCATTCTTCAGCTCCATAATGTCTGCTTTATGAAATCCATTGGCTATGAGCATATCCTCCACGACAGGAATATCTTTATCCCCGTTGATTCGTTTCCAGCCACTCTCTTCGGGATAAGCCCCGATACCGATTACCAATGCGCGTTTGGTCGCATTTGCAGTTGCAGTGAGTAGTAATACTCCCATTAAGATACTTGCTAAGCGTTTCATATTGTGTTTGTTAATTATAGTGCGTTTAACATGGCTTGGGCTTGGTTCGCATAGCGTCCGCCGTCTGCAGCGATTTGTCGGAGCAGGCGTTTTGCACGGAATATATGCTTTTGGTGCATTTCGCACATTGTATATAGCCATTGGGCTTGTTCGTATATCTCTTGGCATTCTTCGGGCGTGAGGTCATTCTGCGCGGTTGCAGTCGTTTCCATAAGAGATTGCGATAGAGTAGAGGCCTCGCTCCAATGCTCTTGCGCGACGAGGGAATAAACTTGCTCTAACTGCGTTTGAGGCGAATCGGAAGTGCCGCCCCGAGCAGGAGAAAGCGTTATACTCTGCGCATATTCTGTACTCAAGCGAACCATGGTTTGGGCAAGAGGCACCAAAACAAAGGCAATACACAAAACGGCAACCATAGAGAAGGTGCCTACAGACCAACCGGACAAGCGAATAATGCGTTGCTTCTTTGCCCGATTGGCACGCATTTGTTTCTCTTGTTCCTGCAGTTGTTCCCGTAGCCCACGCTCACGGATAGCCCGAATGATTTCTTTTTGCATCTTCATTTCATCGGATAAGGGTTCACTATCTAATGACTTGGCGTCCGCAGAAAGTAACCGCTCAAACTCTTTTCGTTCCTCCGACGGCATCTGACCGGAGAGATAAGCGTCTATCTTTTCGGTTCTATCGAGAGTATTCATGGCTCTTGTAACTTGTTTTGAGTTTGTTCATACATTTGTTCTTCTGGGTCTTGGCACTATTGGCATTGGCGTAGTTCAATTCCATGGCAATCTTCTCCCATGACAAGTTGTCCCAATAGAATTTCAGCAGCAAGGGAGCGCAAGGTTGTCCCATCTGACACACCATATTGCGCACCATTCGGTCGTGCTCCTCCTGCTCAAAGGCGGAAAGACCACCTTGCAGTATATCGGTCGTATGTATGGATTGGGCTTTGGTGGCTTGCTTGTACAAATCTGTTCGCCGCTCCCATTCTGCAATGCATTCCTCGTGAGTGTGAGTCGGTGCGAAAAGGCGCATCGGTTCTTCCACCTCTGCCAACCATACGAAATAGGGGTCTTCGGCGATGGGTTGCGTAACAATCGGGGTTTCGACGGAATAGAGACTTACCTCTCTTCGCTTGCGAATATACTCCAACGCAACCCGTTCGCCGATACCATACAGATAGCCCGACAGGGTAGTCGTTAGATTCTCTTCGGTCAGTTTGCCGTCTTGAATGTTCCGCCACAAACGAATAACCGCATCTTGGAAAATATCGGACAAAAGGTCATCATCCTTAATACTATATTTGCGGCTTATATTTTTGCGAAAGTCGCTGTGGCATTTTGCATAGAATGAGTTGATTCCATGCTGGTTGTTCGTACGAAAGGCTGCTATGTAGTCGTGGTCTGTCATCTTGGGAGGGGGACTGTGTCCTTATATACAGGGGCTATTGTTTTCCTTTTAGTGGTGTGGCATAGATATAAAAAAAGCGTGGAACTGTTGCTGTCCCACACTTCAAGGCCTTCGCATTGCCATT
>CAVKVE010000137.1:0-5465 GCA_963659655.1 Bacteroidaceae bacterium
ACTGTCCGATGACATAGAGGTCTGCCAATCCATACAGGATTTGCAGGAAATAAGCCAACATATACGGCAATGAAAATGTCATAATGTTGCCGAGAATGCTTCCTTTTGTAAGATCTTTTGTATTCATTGTATGTTCTTTCAATCATCCGACCCTTCGTAGTAAGGACGGAGATAGGCTTGTGCGCGGATATGTTTATTCGCTAGACAAAAGAGAGAGACGATATAGAATACCGTCTCTACATAGAATGCGATAGGTTTATAACAGTACTGCTGTATAAGTAACACAGCATTACTTATTCACTTGATTACTTATTCACTTGAAAGCGGGTATTACCGGTGGTCAGGTAGTCCACAATCTGGTTAGCGGCAGCGATACCGGCGTTGATATTCGCCTCTGCGGTCTGCGCACCCATCTTCTTCGGCGTGGCGAAGTAGCGTCCCTCGAAGAGCGTCTTGAACTTGGCGTCTGCCGCAGGCATGATGTCCGTCACATACTTCAGGTCGGTACGCTCCTGCATGAGTTGTATCAGTTCGTCCTCATTGATGACCTCCTTGCGGGCTGTATTGACCAGCAGACCTCCCTTCGGCATGAGGCTCACCAACGCACGATTGATGCTGTTCTTGGTCTCCGGCGTGGCAGGGATGTGCAAGGACACAACATCGCAGGTACTATAGAGTTCCTTCGGGGATGCTACGGGAATGACGCCTGCTTCGGTCATTGCCTCAGCGGGGCAAAACGCATCATAAGCATAGATTTCCATACCGAAACCTTTGGCGATACGAGCCACATTGCGCCCTACATTGCCGAAGGCGTGGATACCGAGTTTTTTACCTTTCAGCTCCGTGCCGCTCGTGCCGTTGTAGAAATTACGCACAGCATAGACCATCAATCCGAGTGCCAATTCGGCAACGGCGTTGGAATTCTGCCCCGGTGTATTCATGGCGACTACACCGTGTGCCGTGGCGGCAGCAAGGTCGATATTGTCGTAGCCCGCGCCGGCACGCACTACTATCTTGAGTTGCTTGGCAGCATCGAGCACGGCAGCGTCCACTTGGTCGGAACGGATAATCAATGCGTCCGCATCGGCTACAGCATCGAGCAGTTGTTGTTTGTCGGTATATTTCTCAAGCAGAGCCAGTTCGTACCCTGCTTTCTCGATTACCTCACGAATGCCGTCTACGGCGACTTTCGCAAAAGGTTTCTCGGTTGCTACTAAAACTTTCATATTCTTAACTAATGTGGTGTAAAAGACTGTTGTTTGTTTCTCTACCTGTTTGGGATATCGATACCAATACTCCATAAAACAAGTGCGTTACAATTTCTGCTCGTAGTCGTGGATGCAGTTGACGAGTGCTTGTACACCCTCTACATCCATGGCGTTGTAGCAAGACGCACGGAAGCCGCCTACGGAGCGGTGTCCCTTAATGCCGACCATGCCACGCTCGGTAGCGAAATGCAGGAAGTCGTCTTGCAGTTCTTGGTACTCCGGCTTCAGCACAAAGCAGATATTCATGCGCGAACGGTCTTCCTCTTTGGCGGTCCCTACGAAGATTCGGCTATGGTCGATGCAATCGTAGAGCAGGTTCGCCTTCTCGATATTGCGTTTCTCTATCCACTGTACGCCGCCGTTTGCCTTCAGCCAACGGAGCGTCAACATGGCGGTGTAGATAGGCAGCACCGGCGGAGTGTTGAACATCGAGCCGCCATCGATATGGGTCTTATAGTTGAGCATGGTCGGAATATAGCGGCTCACATGACCCAAGAAGTCCTCTTTTACGATGACAAAGGTAACGCCCGCAGGAGCAAGGTTCTTCTGTGCGCCGCCATAGATAATGCTATACTGCGCCACATCGATGGGACGCGACAGAATATCCGACGACATATCCGCAATCAAAGGCACGCTGCCGCGTTTTTGGTATATGTCTGCCAACTTGGCGTCGGAGAGTTCCGTGCCGTAAATCGTATTGTTGGTCGTGATATGGAAGTAGTCTGCGTCCTGCGGCACGGTGTAGTCCGTCGGGATAAAGGTAAAGTTGGCGTCTGCACTCGATGCCACCTCGACCGCCTCGCCGAAACCCTTCGCCTCTTTGAGTGCTTTCTTTGCCCAGACACCCGTATTGAGGTAGGCGGCTTTATGCTCCAAGCAGTTGTAAGGCACCATGCAGAATTGCAGGCTGGCACCGCCGCCCAAGAACAGTACGCGATAGCCTTCGGGTACGCCGAGCAGTTCTTTCATCAGTGCTTCTGCCTCGTCGACAACGGGTTGGAAGTACTTGGCACGGTGCGAAATCTCCAGTATAGAGAGTCCCTCTCCTTGGAAATCGAGCACAGCCTCTGCCGTTTGTTTAATCACTTCTTGCGGCAGGATACTCGGTCCTGCATTGAAATTGTACTTTTTCATACAGATATTAGTTATGTGGGTAATTCACTTGTGTTTATTGTTTGCGCCTGCCCTGCCCAAGAGTTGCTTCGGCAATGGTAAGGCAATATGCGATATTTTTTTACTTATTGGCGTTCATACTGTCTTTCCACTTGCTCTTTGTGGGCGGAATGACCGTAGTGTCGGGCTGCTTGAGGGCGTCTTGCAGCACCTCCTTCGCCTTGTCGGCTACTTGTTTGGCTACCTTCTTGGCGGTGGTCTTCACCGTATCGACCAGGTCGGCTTTCTCCACCCAGCAGATGGCGTCGCCCTTGGTGGCTACGGTGCCCTGCTCCTTATCTACAGCCACCAGGCGGCAGTTGTCGGCAGCCACAACGGGCTCTATGCCGTGCTGCGTCTGCAGATAGCAGATGACCGTATCTTTGACAAACAGCGTACCGAACGCGGGGGCGTGGCTATCCTCGTTGTAGTCCAACTCCCACAGCACTTTGCCTGCTGCGGTTGCCTCAATAGGTTCGCTCGACGGGTGCAGGATAGCCCGCTTGTCGGCAGCCGAGATAAAGGTAACCTGCTGACCACCCTTGGCGGCTTTCTCCATGCGCTCCAACAAGTCTTTGTTGAATTGCTCTTTCGCCTGCCCGGATTTATACTCACGGTACTGTTTCTCGTGCATGGCGAACTCGAACAACTCCTCGTCATCCTGCCCACGATCCCAACCGAGACGCTCCATTTCAGCGAGATAGTTCGGGAGTGCTTCGGGATAGAGGGCTTGCGGGTCGCCCGTGTAGAACTCCATACCCTTCTCTTTGGCGAGTTCGACAATCTCGGGTGCCAAAGTGCCCGGCAGTTTGCCCGATTTGCCGAGAATCATGCCCCACATGGCAGGGTCCATGCGGGTAAATGGTTTCTCGCCCATCGAGCGGGAGAATAGGTTCATCAGCGCCGCATTCTTGACATATTGCGAGAACGGGGTCACCAAGCACGGTGTACCGAGCATCGGCCATATTCGTTGCACTTCGTTGAATAGTTCTACGAGCAGTTCGTCCTCGCTGAGGGTTTTTTCGCCCCGTTTGGTAAGGTTGGCGTTGATAGCAGCGTGCATACCCTTGAGGTCTGCCATGAGCGAACCCATCATACCGCCGGGCAAGCCGCACCCAACGAGCAGCGAAGTCATCTTGGAGTTACGCGGGTCAATCCAGTAGCCCAAGAAGTCGTCGATAAACGATTGCGTCAGGCTGCGTGCCTCCATGTAGGCGTTCATGTTTATGTCCTTTACAAGGAAACCCGCATCACGCAACATGGCCTGTATGGTAATCACATCGGGGTGTACCATACCCCAACTGAGGGGTTCCATAGCCACATCCAGTACATCGATACCCGCCTTGGCGACCTCGAGCATGGAGGCTACCGCAAAGCCCGGTCCCGAGTGCCCGTGATACTGCAATACGATGTCGGGGTGCTTCTCCTTGATAGCCGCCACAATCGTGCCGAGCATTACCGGTCGCCCGATACCCGCCATATCTTTGAGGCAGATTTCCTGTGCGCCGGCGGCTATCAGTTCCTCGGCGAGGTTAATATAGTATTCGGCAGTATGCACCTGCGAATAGGTGATACACATGGTCGCTTGCGCCGTCATGCCTGCCTCTTTCGCCCAACGGATAGAGGGGATGATATTGCGGGGGTCATTCAGTCCGCAAAAGATACGCGTGATGTCCACGCCCTGTGCGTGTTTTACCTTGTACATCAACTGACGCACATCGGCAGGCACGGGGTTCATACGCAGACCGTTCAGACCACGGTCCAGCATGTGGGTCTTTATTCCCGCCTCGTTGAATGGTTTGGTAAAGGTGCGTACGGCTTGGTTGGGGTTTTCCCCATAGAGGAGATTGACTTGTTCCATAGCGCCGCCGTTGGTCTCCACGCGGTCGAAGCAGCCCATATCGATAATAACGGGGGCTATTTTCTCCAATTGGTCTTTGCGGGGCACATACTTTCCGCTACTCTGCCACATGTCGCGATAGACAAGCGAGAACTGAATTTCTTTTTTCATTATTTTCGTTTTCTGTTTTTACGGTTGTTTGTTTCTTTTTGTCAGCAAAACAAGCCTTGCAGGTCTGGTTCCAACGCTGCAAAGTTACTGTTTTTTTTCTGTTCTCACAAACAAACCGCAAAAATAAATCTCGCACTGTTTATCGGACTTGACAAAACGCACCAAGTTCGCAGGAAAAGATTACTCTATGGCCTTATAGACTTGCTCTAAGAATAAGATGCAAGCAGCGGCATGAGTTCCATACGGAGCGAAATCGAATCTGATGTTCGTGGTATCCGCCAACGAGCTGCGCAGATGCTCGCTATTGACAAACGGCACCATATCATCCTCCGTGCTATGAAAGAGATAGGTCTTGCATTGCGGCGCATAGCCGAGCAGGCTGCTCTGCTGCAATGCGCTATAGAATCGAGCCGTCTCCGGCTGCGTTTTATCACGGCCCTCGACGGTCATGACACGACTCAAGCGGTTGCTCTGCAGCAAGGCATCGATTTGATTGACCGTATACTGCTTGGACTCCACCCACTCCTCGTAGTGACTAACAAGCGGCTCGCTGAAGAAATCCTCTTTGCGAAGGTGGAGCCCATAGCCTGCGCTGGTGCCCATCACAAGCATCGGGATGGCACAAGGAATACCCGTTGAGTCTTGCCCCACGCAATAGTCGTAGGTAGCAGCGACATCGTAAGGGCCTGCTCCGGCATAGACCGCCTTGAGCTGCCAATCGGGCAGGGTCTGCTCCACCAACTCCGCCACACCCAAGGCGACAGGTCCCCCTTCGGAATAGCCGTAACTGATGATTTCGTGGGGGAAAGAATAGCCATAATAAGCGAGTAGGTTCTGGAGTGCTTCGGCAAAGTCGGTCATTGTCTTGGCAGCACTCCGCCAAACGAGATAGGGGTGCGTGCGCTCGACGGAGATGCCAAAACCGACATAATCCGCCATCACAACCGCATACCCCTTAGTGGCAAAAATACTCTCATAAGGGCAGCTCTCACTCGGCGCCTCGCGATTGCTGCCTATCGTAAAATGGCTCGCCA
>CAVKVE010000138.1:0-1544 GCA_963659655.1 Bacteroidaceae bacterium
ACCTTCCGTGCGGCAGCAGTGGAACAACTTTCCATTTGGGGAGAGCGTATTGGGGTGCCTGTCATTAAGCAGCAACAAGGTTCCGACCCTGCCAGTGTCGCATACGACACACTTGCCAGTGCCAAAGCCAATGATGCCGATGTCGTTCTAATCGATACGGCAGGACGCTTACACAACAAAATCAACCTTATGAACGAACTTACCAAAATTAAAAGTGTAATGCAGAAGGTTGTTCCCGATGCACCACACGATGTAATGCTCGTTCTTGATGGTAGCACGGGGCAGAACGCCTTCGAGCAAGCCCGTCAGTTCACAGCAGCTACACAAGTAACCTCACTGGCTATCACAAAATTAGATGGTACTGCCAAAGGTGGAGTCGTCATTGGTATCAGCGACCAATTCAAGATTCCAGTTCGCTATATAGGGCTTGGCGAGAAACCTGAAGACCTACAAGTATTCAACCGCGAGGAGTTTGTCAAAGCACTACTGTAGAAGCCAAACATAAATATAATCCTATACGAGTTACAACGACTTATACAAGCCAACGAGTACGACAAAACAAAATGGACACCACTTTTTGTGGTGTCCATTTATTTATGGCACATTGCCTTAGGCTTTGTCTTTTATAGAGTCGAAACCTTGTCCGAAGACACCGCGCACTTGACTCTGGCTCACAAAGGCATCTGGGTCTATCGCACGCACCAGACGGAATATCTTTGCCGACTCGTGCTGACGGGCAATACAGGTAATGACTTTCATCGGCTCTTTGGAATATCCTCCCTGTGCCTCCAAGAAAGTAACCCCGCGCGGCACTTGCGTCATAATCGCTTCGGCTATCTCGTTGTATTTTTTCGAGAAAATGAAGAACTGCACCGACTGACGCATACGATTCATTACCCAATCGACTGCCGTTGAGGACATAAAAGTATAGCACAAACCGAACAATACTTTCTCTATACTGCGCACATCGGGCAGGAAATACGCACAGAGAATAATCACAATGTCGCAAGTCATCAGTACACGCCCGATAGGCAAATGGTGGTACTTATTGACAATCATCGCAATAATATCCGTGCCGCCCGTAGAGCCGTTGTTTAGAAATACCAAACCAAGGAACGAACCTACACAGAGTCCTCCCAACACGACGCCCATAAATGGGTCGGTAATGACAGGTGTTTGGGCTATGGGCATGACTTTGAGCCACACCGTGAGCCAGAAAACGCCATAGACTGTTCGAACGCAATAACGCCACCCGATAGTGAACGCTGCAGCAGTAAGCAACGCCAAGTTGATTACCAACGAACTCAACCAGATAGGCACTGCCGTACCCGTGGCGAAGTAGATAATCTCACAGAAACCCGTCAGTCCGCCGCCGACTACCGTATGCGGCACCAATATCTGGTTCACCGAAAAAGCATACGGTATGGTGCATATTGCTATCATGAAATACTCCTTGATAGCAATCAGCGGTTTCATTCGCTGATAGTGTTGCAAATGCTCTTTGAGTTGTTCACTCGGTTTCATGTATTACAATTAACAATTAA
>CAVKVE010000138.1:1637-2813 GCA_963659655.1 Bacteroidaceae bacterium
TAATTACTTTGCGTAGCGGGCAATGAGATTACGGTCGCCGAAACCATTATCTACACGGCTAACGGGTATCCAGAACTTGTTCTCTGCCACCCATGGCGTGGGATATATCGCCTTCTGACGCGAATAGGGATGATGCCATCCGTCTGCCACTGCCTCGTATTCGGGGTGCGGCGCATGAACCAGCACATTGTCTTTTGCGTCTGCGCTACCCTGCTCTATTTCTGCTATCTCTGTGCGAATAGTCAGCAGCGCATCGATGAAACGGTCTAACTCCTGCAACGACTCCGACTCGGTGGGTTCTATCATCAGCGTACCATGCACAGGGAACGACAGCGTCGGTGCATGGTAGCCAAAGTCCATCAAGCGTTTGGCTATATCTGTCTCCGTGATACCTATGGCGTGGAACTGACGACAATCGAGAATCAACTCATGCCCGACACGCCCCTGCTCGCCCGTATAGACTACGCCGTATGCATCGCGCAACTTGACTGCCATGTAGTTCGCGCTGAGAATAGCAGCAGCCGTAGCCGCACGCAGCCCTTCGCTACCCATCATTGAGATATAGGCATAACTGATGAGTGCCATATTGGCATTGCCGTAAAGCGCAGAGGAAACACGATTGTGGTCCTCGCTCGGCATGGATGCCACCAGATGTTCAGCACAACAGATTGCCCCTACTCCCGGTCCTCCACCGCCGTGGGGACTGGCAAAAGACTTATGCAGATTGAGGTGGCACACATCCGCTCCGATAAAAGCAGGATTGGTGTAGCCTATCTGTGCATTCATATTCGCACCATCCATATAGACTTGTCCGCCGTTATCGTGCACAATTTGGCACATCTCACGGATGGCAGTCTCGAAGATACCGTGCGTGGAAGGATAAGTAATCATACAACCCGCCAATGTGTCGCGGTATTCCTCCGCCTTCGTACGCCAGTCTTGCAAGTCGGTATTACCCTTTTCGTCACATTTAATCACCATCGGCGTAAAGCCTGCCTGCACACACGAAGCGGGGTTCGTACCATGTGCAGAAGCAGGGATAAGCAACACTTTGCGTTGCGGTTGCCCTGTCTTTTGCAGGTAGTCGCGAATAGTTATCAACCCCGTATATTCGCCTGCTGCACCCGAAGTCGGCTGCAGGTTGCAAGCAGCAAAACCCGTAATGGCGCAGAGTTG
>CAVKVE010000138.1:3038-5442 GCA_963659655.1 Bacteroidaceae bacterium
GAACACATCGGCTTGGAGGTAATCCACAGGACGCACCTGCTCTTCCTCTATCGCCCACAGCCCTGTAAATGCCTCTTCACTCTCCTCGAACTGCGGCAGGTTGCCACTCGCTTCGGCAAAGAGTTGAATCAAGTCGTTCATATCGTCCACCGTGACAGTCTCATCCAACGAAACACCTACCCAACCTGCCTTATCATAGTAGAGGTTGATACCCAACTCTTCGGCTTTCTGACGCACCGACTGCAGCCAATCCGCCTGCTCGGCACCCGTAATCTTCAGGGTATCAAAGAAAGTGGCGTTGTCCTGCTCATAGCCGTACGCCTGCAGCATCTCGTTGAGATACACCGTCTTGGCGTGAATACCTTCGGCTATCTCGCGGAGTCCTTCGGCACCATGATAGACGCCATAGAAACCCACCATCATAGCGCAGAGCGCCTCTGCCGTACAGATATTCGAGGTGGCTTTCTCACGCTTGATATGCTGCTCGCGCGTCTGCAATGCCAAGCGGTATGCAGGGCGGTCGTTTGTATCTTTGCTCAGTCCGATAATACGCCCCGGCAATTCGCGTTTGTACTCATCGCGCGTCGCCATATAGCCTGCCGTAGGACCTCCGAAACCCATTGGTAACCCAAGTCGTTGCGCCGTACCGCACACAATATCCGCATCCAACGGACGCAGCAATGCCAATGAGAGCAAGTCGGCAACAATGGTTACATGCAGCCCTGCTTTGTGGCAATCCTCTATCCATCCCGCATAGTCCTCTATCGCCCCGTCGGCATTGGGCAGTTGAGCAATTGCCCCGAAATACTCCGCCGTCGGCTCAAAATCAGCGTAGCGACCAACTACCAACTCAATATCCTGCCCGGCAGCACGCGTCTGCATGACACTCAGCGTATTTGGGAAAATTTTCTCATCCACAAACACCTTGCGCACATTTGTTTTCACTTGTTCGCGCGAGCGCAAGTTGTGCATCATCGTTACCGCCTCAGCCGCTGCCGTAGCTTCATCCAAGAGCGAGCAGTTCGCCAAGGGAAGCCCCGTCAAATCCGCCACCAGCGTCTGGAAATTGAACAATGCCTCCAAACGCCCCTGACTTACCTCTGCCTGATAGGGCGTATAGGAGGTGTACCACACGGGGTTCTCCAACACATTACGACGAATGACGGCAGGCGTAATCGTACCATACCAACCGCGCCCGATATAACTCCGCGCATGGGTGTTCTGCTCCGATGCTGCCTGCAGCGCATTGAGCATCTCCTGCTCCGTCAGCGGCTCGGGCAACTCGATAGGCTCCGGCAAGAGAATGTCCTTCGGCATTACCTGTCCGATGAGTTGTTCCATCGACTCTGCTCCAATGGCTTGGAGCATGGTTTGTTGGTCGGCTTCGCTCAGACCAATGTGTCGTTGTTTGAGGTAATTTACTTTCACAATGAATAGTATTTGAGGGTTCGTATTTCGAGGTGTATTCCGTGCCCCTGTAACGGCTCGGTTTTCCTGTTCATAAAACACGCAAAGGTACTGCTTTTCGCCGAAAACACAAAGAAAACCTGCTGAAAAACATAAAAAACAGCCACAAAAACAAAAAAATGCTTGCATAATCCGCACAAAAGCCGTACCTTTGCGAGAAAGAAAAATATACCGACCTAAATACAATAAAAAATAGGCTCTTATTACATGAAAAAGAAAGAAGAATCGTATGCAAAAATGTGGGAACTCAACCCGCTATGGGATGTGCTCACAGCAGAGGAAAAACTCTGGCTTAACGATCGTGTAGAGATTATCCATTACAAGAAGAACGAACTGATTCACAACGAGGGGGATAAGGCTGTAGATGTTTGGATGTTGGTGGATGGTAAGGTTCGTATCTACAAAGAGGGTATCGGGCAGCGTGCGCAGATCATCCGTCTGCTGAAGCCTTACGATTGTTTCGGCTATCGTGCTTGTATTGCAGGCGACTGCTACACTTCTTGCGCCAGTGCTTTCGAGTCGAGTGCAGCGTATCGTATTCCTGCCGAGATTTTCTTGCAGTTGCTCCGCCAGAACAGCGAGTTCTGCTATCAGGTAATGCTTGCCATGGCGAAAGATCTTGCTCTCTCGGAGCTGCAGACGCTCAACTTGACGCAGAAACATATCCGTGGGCGCCTTGCAGAATCATTGTTAATGCTAAAGAAAAACTATGGCCTCGACGAAGATGGATGTACCTTGGCGATGTATATGAGTCGTGAGGACCTTGCCAATATGAGCAATATGACCACCAGCAATGCTATACGCACACTTAGCCAGTTTGCACAAGAGGGATTGATTAGTGTAGATGGTCGAAAGATTAAGCTGCTTAACGAAGACGAAATAAAGCGCATTTCCCGTTTAGGATAACGCATTTAGTAATATAACACAAGCACCGCAA
>CAVKVE010000139.1:0-5414 GCA_963659655.1 Bacteroidaceae bacterium
CAATTATACATTCTCTTATCGCTCTATTGCTTAACAATAGAGCCGCTTCGTCGTGTCCATAACACAACGAATTCTGCTATCTAACAACAAAAACAGCTTTTAACTTATACACCGATATTTTCGAAATGCTATGATACAAACAAGTGCAACGGTAAATGGCATCCAAACATCTTTTACTCGTCAGTTATTCAATATGGCAAAAGAGTATGATGATGTAATTGATTTTACCTTAGGAGACCCGGATGTTCCCACCCATTCTGCTATCAAACAAGCAGCATGTAAAGCAATACTTGACGGAA
Organism: Bacteroidaceae bacterium; assembly: GCA_963659655.1. Classification (GTDB taxonomy): domain Bacteria; phylum Bacteroidota; class Bacteroidia; order Bacteroidales; family Paludibacteraceae; genus Colicola. Next base: position 300 of record CAVKVE010000139.1, read on the forward strand.
GAACACGCTATTCTCAGAATGCAGGTTTGCTCGAACTGAGGCAGGCAATCGCTAAATACTATAAGCGCAAGGAGAATTTGCTATATAATCCGGAAAATGAGATAATGGTATCTGTCGGTGCTATGGAGGGCTTGTATCTTGCTTTGTTGGCACTACTGAATATCGGTGATGAGGTGATTATTCCTGCTCCGTATTATGTGAATTATGCACAGATGGTGCAGATGTGTCATGCCACGCCTGTTATCGTAGACAATCCTGATATAACGGATTTGTCTTGCCGTCTTGAGGATATCGAGCGGGCGATTACCCCTAAAACCCGTGCTATCATTATTAATACACCTTCTAATCCTACGGGGCGAGTTTGGTCGCAGGAGATGTTGTCCGGAGTGGCTGCTATTGCAAAACAGTATGATTTGGTGGTGATTGCCGATGAGGTCTATAAGTGTTTGATTTATGGCGATAGGGAGTGGAAAAGTATTGCGCATATAGAGAGTATGCGTGAGCGGACTATTTTGGTTAACTCATTGAGCAAAGAATTCTGTATGACGGGCTATCGTATCGGCTATGTGTTGGCTCCAAGCGAAGTCATTGCGGCAATGACTAAATTGCAGGAGAATGTCGCTGCTTGTGCCCCTCTCCCCAGTCAGTATGCTGCTATCGAGGCGTTGGGTAGCGATGAAGACTACTCAAAAGATATGGTGCGTATATTTTCCGAGCGTAAGGAATTTATTGCGAATGCTATCAATCATATTCCCGGACTTCGATGTGATAATCCGGAAGCCACATTCTATTTGATGATGGATATATCGAGTATGCACCTAAATAGCGTCGATTTCGCAATAACACTACTTCGGTCGCAGCATGTGGCCGTTGTTCCGGGTATCACGTATGGTAAGTGTTGTGACCATTATGTTCGCATTGCTTTTACTCGCGAGTTGGCGTATATACAAGAGGGAGTGAATCGTATTGCTAAATTTATGGAGGAGTTGCACGCATGAAAAAGTTGTTGATGTTGGGCGGCAGCCTATACCAATCGTATGCTATCAAGGAGGCAAAACGATTGGGCTATTATGTGATTTCGTGCGATTATTTGCCCGATAATCCGGGGCATCAGTTTGCTGATGAATACCACAATGTCAGTACGACGGATAAGGAGGCAGTGTTGGCTTTGGCTAAATCGCTCTGTGTGGATGGGGTCGTGGCGTATGCTAGCGACCCTGCGGCTCCTACAGCGGCGTATGTGGCAGAAACATTAGGTCTGCCCACTTCTCCGTATAAGAGTGTGGAGATATTGTCGAATAAGGATTTGTTCCGTGACTACCTACAGCAAAACGGGTTTAATTGTCCCAAGGCAATGGGCTTTTCCACTTACGAGGAGGCATTGGCGCATATCAATGAATTCCGTCTTCCCGTTATGGTCAAGCCTGTTGATTCGTCGGGTAGTAAGGGGATTAACAAGATGACGGATAAGGCGCAGTTGAAAGCCTTTGTAGAGGATGCGTTGCATTATTCTCGGCGCAAGCGGTTTTTGATAGAGGAGTTTATTGTTAAGAAGGGGCATCAAATATCAGGAGATGCTTTTTCCGTAGATGGCAAATTGGTGTTCCATTGTTTGGGCAATGAGTTTTACGACCCTAATTGCGATAAGGATTTTGCTCCGTTGGGCGAGTGTTGGCCTTTCCAAATGGAGCATAAGTATATCGAAGACCTTGAGAGTCAACTACAACGTTTGATGACATTGCTTGATATGAAAAGTAATGCCTACAATGTCGAAGCGATAGTAGGCGAGGATGATAAGGTCTATTTGCTAGAGTTGGGAGCACGCAGTGGTGGCAGTTTGATACCTCAGGTCACAGAATACGCCACAGGCATTAATATGGTTACATGGGTGGTGCAAGCCGCCGCAGGCGACCCGATAGATTTGTCTATCTTGGAAGGTAAAAAGGAAATGCCAGTCCATGGCTATTGGTCAAATTATATGGTGCATTCCAATGTAACGGGGCGATTTAAGTCTATTTCTTTTGCACCCGAACTAACAGAGAAACACCTCGTGGCATTTGTCAACGATTTGAAGAAAGGTACCCCTATTCATCGCTTTCGTGATGCACAGGATTGCATCGGGGAGTTCATTCTTCGATACGACAACATGGAGCAGATGTTTGAGGTTATCAAGAATATAGAGAACTATATAATGGTAGAAGTAGAATGAGTAATTTAGTGATTATTGGTATCTCAGATACCGCCGACCGTATTATTCGCTTTGTCAATAGGTATCGTCTATACAACATTATAGGATGTGCTGCGGATACTGTGTATATTCCTGAAAATCAGAGAGTTGTGATAGGGGGGGGCGAATACGAGGTTTGGGATATAGCGCACCTGCACGAGTATATCGATGTGGATAATGACTATGTCTTTGTGGCGATGCTGTGGAATCGGTTGAATGCTGACCGCCGCACTATTTTTGAGCGTATTCGTGCTATGCATAGGTTTCGGTTTGCCAATATCGTCTCGCCAAATGCGATTATTCGTGGCGAATTGCGGGGTGTTAATTGTTGGATTGGTGATGGTGTGTTGTTGCAGGAGCTTGCGGTTATCGAAGACAATGTGTATGTTATGGACAGGGCATTGGTCGCTCATCGTTCTGTCGTTAAGCAGCATGCTTTTGTTGCCGCTTGTGCGATAGTAATGGGGGGCGCTTGCGTTGGCGAACAATCGTATATCGGTGTTAATGCTAGTGTTTTCGATGAAACGCATATCGGGCGCAAGTGTATAGTCGGGGCTTGTACCTATGTTAAGCGTAACCTTCCGGATTGCACGGTAATTAAGACTCCTTCCGATGCGTTTGTAGTAAAAACCTACCCAGAGGAAGAAATTGAAAATAAGTGGTTAGCGCATAGAAATGTTCGGTAGAAACTATCCTTATGTGTATAAAATCTTTTCCTATGGCTGCTATAGGAGGTTATTTTGAATTAGAAAATCGTAGTGGCGCACATTTCCACTCGGGGGCGTTGCGCTTGAATACGGCTCGCAATTGTTTCGAGTATGTCCTTCGTGTGCGAGGCTATCGCAAAGTGTATATTCCGTTTTATACTTGTGATTCTATGCTCGAACCTTTGCAAAAGTGTGGCGTAGCGTATGAGTTCTATGCAATAGACGAGCATCTCGAACCGAATACGCTGCCAATCTTGCAGTCTAATGAGGCATTTCTCTATACCAACTATTATGGGTTGAAACAACGCTGTGTTGAGCGTTTGGCGGCTCTCTATGGCGCACAGTTGATTGTGGATAATGCACAGGCGTTCTACGCAGAGCCTTTGGAGGGTATTGATACTTTCTATTCCCCCCGTAAATTTGTCGGGGTGGCAGATGGTGCCTATTTGTATACCACGAAACGCCTGTCCGAAAATTTGGAGCAAGACAAGTCTTACCAGCGAATGTCGCATTTGCTTATGCGTGTCGATATGGGTGCTGAGGCAGGCTATCAGGATTTCCATCAAAACGAACATTTGTTGTCGAACGCTCCTATTCGCCGAATGTCTAACCTGACTGAGAAAATACTTTGTGGGGTGGATTACGAGGCAATTCGTCAGCAGCGTCGTCGCAATTATCAGCTGTTGGATGCTGCTTTGGGCAGCCGCAACCGAATGCGTTTTCTGTTAGATGATGACGCTGTTCCGATGGTATATCCTTTCTATGCAGAGGATACGGTGCTTCGCCAACGCTTAATTGCCAACAAAATCTTTGTCGCAACCTATTGGCCCAATCTTTCTGTTTGGTGCAAAACGGGTATGTTGGAGCATCGACTGATGCAAAGATTGTTACCCCTGCCATTAGATCAACGCTATGGCGAACAAGATATGAAACGAATAATCGAGATAATATATCGAAATGATATGCAAGTAACAATAAGACCATTACAAGAGAGCGACGCCCTTACTTCCTATAAGTGGCGCAACGACCGCGAAGTATTTAAGTATACCGGCGGGGGGGGTATTCGCAAGTCATCACTCCCGAATGCGAGTTAAATTGGATACGGCAAGTGATTGCCAATCCGAACGACTACCGTTGCGCTATTCTTGCTGATGGTGTCTATGTCGGAAATATCTACTTAACGGATATAAACGATGGCGTTGCTACATACCATATTTTCATCGGGGAGAAATCGTATTGGGGGAAAGGGGTGGCAAAGCAAGCCTCTCGTCAGATTATTGAGTATGCTTTTTCTGTACTTCATTTGCATACGATTCGATTGTGGGTACGGAGAGCAAACGATAGGGCACATTGTTTATATCAATATCTTGGATTTATTGATATAGAAGAAAACAATGATTGGATACAAATGTCCCTCCGAGCAGCCGATTACTCCGCTCCATTACAAGATGGATGAGATGTCTGCAGATGAAATTTATGCTTATTTTCAAACTTGTCGTGTACGGATTGATGGTGTTGATTTGATGGCGTTTGCACAGAAGATTCGTACCAATGCGGTTACTATCGAAGCCTATTCCTATTCTACTTTTATCGGTCTATGTGCGTGCTATATGAACGACCTTGCCACCCGAACTGCTTATATTACGCATATTGCTATTGTGCCGGCTTATCAAGGGCGTGGCTATGGCAAGCAGTTGTTGGATCAGACGATAGCCACCGCCCGTGAGCGTGGTTTTGTGCGTCTCAATCTCGAGGTGTTGAAAACCAATACGCCTGCTCTCAACCTCTACCAATCCCATCATTTTACGATTGTCGAAGACCATACCGCCAAGTGGCTGATGTCGCTTGCGTTATAATATCTGATCTCTTAAGTTCACATTAGAAGTGCAACAAATGCTTTTCTGTTTAGTATGTGATTATAACTCTGTAATACTAAACTGAATCTAGTAATATCTGATCTATTCGCCTAAAAATTGTTGACGCGAATAGCACATTTATGGCACCATTCCCGAACCACTCCCGAACCAACTCCTCATTTTCCTGCCTATATATTAATACATTTTCGCTATTCAATAGCCTTTCTCTGCTACATATATAGCAGAATTCGGAAAAAAATATGCACGAGCATTTGGTACTTTCAAATAAAAGTCGTACCTTTGCACGCTTTTTGAGTGTATGTGC
>CAVKVE010000140.1:0-5316 GCA_963659655.1 Bacteroidaceae bacterium
AATCACATGGTAAGAAAATGTACGAATTACTGAAAAAAGCATTGGAGGAATCGCAACTGCTTAGAAAAACTACATAAGAATTAGTACTTTCGTTTTTGTGTTTTGATAGCACTCATTGTAAGAATCAATAGTAAATAGTACTTTTTTTTCTCTATCTACCGCTGTGTTGTGGCGGTTAGGCGGTGTACCTTTGCAGTGGAATAGGAAATTAAACTACGAACCGGCGAGTAAGCGTGGAGCAATTAAGTATGGAACAATATAGAAAATGTATAAATCATCTAAAATAAATGTCTTATGAAACAGTTAAATGAAGTCCCAAATCTAAGAGAAGAAACCCATATTTCGGAAGGGAAAGAGAATGAAGCGCTCGCACTATGCAATGTAGAAATGACGCAACTAGACCCGCTGTTCGCCGATGTGGCACGCGATGTTGTTACGACGCAGGATGGCTCTACCGTGCGTCTGCAACGGGTGTTTTATATAGGCTATAATCGTGCTTGCAAACTTTCCGACCAATTGGAGACCATAGGCATTATCGGTCCATATAAGGGGGGCAAGGCGCGTGATGTGCTTATTACCGATTTGGATGCATTGGAACAATTGCTGCATAAATTAGGGCAGGCATAAAACCTCTTTAATATTAAACGGCTTTGCGGGCGAAGGGTTTAGATAGTTCCATAATAGAGAGAACTCTATAGCAGATACTACTTTTTCTCTATCTACTGCCGTGTTGTAACAGTTAGATGGTGTACCTTTGCGGCGGAATAGGAAATAAACTACGAACCGGCGAGTAAACAGGAATAAAGTTAACGAGATATAAATCATTGAAATATAACCCATTAAAAAACGAACCTATTATGTGTATACATGAAGAAACTTTTGATGTGCGGAGTTTTTGCCAACTACTTGAGGCAAAATTCAACATCCCTTCCTATCAACGCGGTTATCGGTGGGAGGAACGCCAAGTAACAGAACTTTTGGACGATTGGAAAGAGTTTATTGATACCATTGAGAGTGATAAGGGAAGGGGACAATTCTATTGCCTGCAACCGATAGTCGTACGGCGTAACCCACAACAACCGGCCATATATGATGTGATAGACGGGCAACAACGCTTAACCACTATCTATCTGATAATGCAGTATTTGTACTCATTCATGCATAGCCCTATTTACTCTATCGAGTACGACAGACATCGGCAAGAAGATGAGTGCTATTTGAGCAAAAACCTATTTTGGGATGATAATGATGAAAAAGGACTATATAAGAAAAACGCAGATAATTTCTACATTTACAAGGCATATCAAACCATCGTTAAATGGTTTAGTACGAACGATGCGTATAAGCAGAAGATAGCCCAACTATTGACGAAAAAGAGCGAAAATGTTCGGGTGATTTGGTATGAATTGCCGCAAAATGATGACGACACGCAGGCTATAGATGCTTTTGCCCGTTTGAATGAAGGCAAAATTGCTCTGACGAATGCGGAACTGGTAAAAGCACTCTTGTTGCAATGTGCTAACGAAGACAGAGTGAAACAAGAAGTGGCTATGCGTCGTGCTATGGAATGGGATGCCATGGAGAAACAACTGCAAGACCCACTGTTTTGGGCGATGCTTACCTCTGCAAAATATAATCCTTCATCGCATATCGAGTTAGTGATTGATTTTGTTGCGCAAAACATAGCCGCAAAAGACAAGGATAAATACCCTTATCAGAAAGACAAGAATTTGTACTCGTTCTTGGTAATCAATAAAGCCATTGCGATAAAAGCAGAAACGGTAGAAACTATATGGGCAAAAATACAGGATACCTATACGGTTTTCCGTAATTGGTACTACGAGTTGGATATGTATCATCTTGTAGGTCTATGGAATCTATTGAATGGAGATAACACATTGCATACCATTCAAGAAGTGTATGATATATGTAAGGATAAAACCCAAACGGATGCCAAAGAGCAATTGCGCAAAAAGATAGGTGCGGTACTCAAAGTGAATAATCTGGAGAGTATCAACTATGTGGATGATGCAAAACAAATCATCTCAATTCTTGAGGCATTCAATGTCTATCTGCATATATCTCGTACGAATAGCACAGACCGATTCCGTTTTGACTTGTTCAAGCAATTCAATGTAACCAGTTTGGAGCATATCCACCCACAAAATCTGGATACGGATAGTATGAAAGCGGAGGAAATCAGCAGTTGGTTGCACCAACGCAGAGAGGCTATCAAAGATTGTAATAAAGATGATGTCCTTAAGGCGGCTGATGAGTTGGAAAACCTACTAAAAGAGAATAAGAATACGAAGGAAAACAATACTTCGGAGATTCTCAAAAGGGTGAAGATAATTGATAGCGAGTTTGATGAGTTGGCGGGTATGAAACCGGAGCAGATGCATACTCTGTACAATATGGCATTGGTGGATAAAGATACCAATGCTGCTCTGAGCAATAATTTCCTATATAAAAAGCGTGATGTTCTGCGCAAACGAGAAGAAAGAGAAGAAAGAGAAAATAAAACCTATGTTCCTGTCGGTACATGGGCGGCATTCAACAAATTGTATTCAGACGAAGTACTGGATATGAAGTTCTGGTCACCGAATGACCGCAAGGCATATTTCAAAGAAATAGAAACGGCTTACCTTTATTTTGTTAACGAGACTAAAAAGTAGATATTATGAAAGATTTCAAGACTTTTGCACAGGAAAATAAGGTGCGTATTCCTCTCATCCAGCGTGATTATGTTCAAGGTTCGGATGCTAATGCCGACAAACGCAACAAGTTTCTCAACGCACTCTTATCCGCACTAAAAACAGGTGCTCCACTGTCATTAGATTTTATTTATGGCTCTGAAAATAGCGCATATTTCGAACCGTTAGACGGGCAGCAGCGTATCACTACACTATTCTTGCTTTATCATGTGCTGAAGAGTATTAGCGCGATTCAGCCCAACGAAGAGTTAGACAAACAAATACAGCAATTCACCTATACCGCCCGTAATAGTTCGACCGCTTTCTGCCAAAAATTATTTGCTGCCGGTGAGAAGCATATACCCTCGAAGGAAATTATCAATCAATCGTGCGGTGAGAAGCATATACCCTCGAAGGAAATTATCAATCAATCGTGGTTCTGCTCAGAATGGCTGTTAGACCCCACCATCAAAGCAATGCTTGAGATGATGGATTCTGTATATACGCAGTTGAATACGGATGAATACAAGAATGAATGGGACACCATGGCGCAGAATCTATATGGTAATGAGCATAGTTGTATTCTGTTCGAGTATCTCAATATAGGTGAATATAATTTGGATGATTCGCTGTATGTTAAGATGAACGCTCGCGGTAAGCAATTAACCGATTTCGAAAATTGGAAAGCCGAGTTTATCAAATACTTGGAGGTGAATTGGAAAGACGAAACCTATCGAGATATGTCTATTCGTACCTATTTTGAACAACATATTGAACATGAATGGGCGGATATGCTTTGGGCGTATGCACTAGATGAGTGCAAAGAGAATTATCCACAAACGGATACATTGTTTATGAATCTCTATGACTATCTTTTGCGCATGACATTCTTTGTCAATCATCCCAAAATTGATGGGCGTGATGTGAAAACAGAAGACTTCAATACATATCAAGCGAAAGCCATTGATATGCAGAAAGAGGAGTTGTATTTCCTTTTTAGTGCATTAGATTTCTTCTCTGCTGTCAGCAAGTCCGATTTTTGGAGTAACTTGTTCTATTTGGAAGGCGATGAATATAGTACGAAGGTGCGCTTGTTCGGTCCTACAAGTACGGATTTGTTTAGCCTTTGTGTACACAAAGATAACTCATTTACGGTAAATCAACAAGTCTTGCTCTATTGCATATTGCGGTATGGTATTAATCATTCCGTTTCCTCCGTCAATGAAGAATTGGTAAAATATGTGCGTGTATGTCGTAACCTTATCGAGAGTATAGTGCAGCGAGATAGGGTCTTTATCAGTTCGAATGTGCGTCTGACAGATATGGCAAAATATGACGCCGTTATTACGCAACTTATTGCGTTCAAGGATGTACACGAGGCGCTTGCCAATATGGATAGCACTACGGGATTTGGCAGTGTGGCTCACGAAGAAGACAAGGCGACTTGGAATGTTGATTTAAGTGCTATTGAGGATTTCTCTTTTATCCGAGGAAATTTACAAGCATTTGATAAACAACAACTTGTAGAAGACACCGCAAAGGTTTATGAAGCACTGCATTTTTTTGAAGATGCCCGAAAGCAAAAAAACACGACCAATAACACGACCATAGAAAATAAAATCATTGGGTTACTTATCCGTCAAGGTTTCCGTGGTATAAATTGCGGTTGGGGTAAACATGGAATGCGTTATTTCTTTGGGACATCCTCCACATGGGATACTTTGTTCTTTGCCAAAGACAAAGATTTTAGTTCTGCTCTTAAGCATTACATACAGGTTTATCGCAAGGAAATTGATATGAGCAAACCGATGGAATACACTCCTCTTTCTGATAATGAAGTGCTTGAAAGTACGGATCCGCATATAAGTATTCTTGCTAGCTATATGCAGACCTATCCTTTGTCCTATCATCCAACGAACTACCTATCCATTGCGAATGACGACCCTAATTCTTATGACTATATCGTATTGGGTACTTATAGTTCGAAGCCATTAATGGCATACCACTCCGATATATTTTCCAATGCGGTATATGGTGAATTGTGTAAGATAGGTTCTCAAGATACTGTCAGTCAAGTGCCTTGTCAATATGCAGAAAATAATTCAGGACTATTGGTAAACAAAGCGTGGTTTCTTGTATGCAAAAAAGACGGTTGGCGTATTCAAAGACATGCAGATACCACTCTGGAATTGCCAAAAGACTTGATAGAACAGTATCATATTGAGCCTCAGATTAACAACATCGAATATTGGCGGCTTCCGGATATGGAAGGAAAGAATAGAGTAGAAACCGCTGTCGCTTTCATCTGCGATTACTTAGGTGTTCCTACGAAGCAAAATTAATGCAAGACCAACCACATAACAACATCCTTTTTCTCGATTTCGACGGAGTGCCCAATACGGGCGCTCCGTCGTATTGGGATGAGTATGGCGAGGTGTTTGATACGACAGTCTCGCCCGAAATAGTTGCCCAAGTGTTGCGCCTATTCTCTTTGTAGTCCGTTTGGTTATCGCAGAAAATAGTTGTACCTTTGCAGTGATTTCTTAATACAACACCCTATTCTTTGTTTATGACTACCTATATTGCTGATACTGCCCATTATACGGAGGTGCTGACACGCATT
>CAVKVE010000141.1:0-5314 GCA_963659655.1 Bacteroidaceae bacterium
CATACCTGTTCCATAGTATTAGTAAGTGGTCGTACTCGCTCGAATCTTGTGCGGACGGCTTCTATGATTTTCTCAAAAAATACTATTTGAATTAGGGTTGTCTGTATAACTGTCCTATGAGTTTGAGATAGATATTTTTTCCCTGTTTTTTAACAACCTCGAAACGAGAGCCGCGTTGACATAAAAACTCGCGCTCAGTTTCTAATTTCTCCTTTGTATTACCATCCCATATACAAATGTCATCGGGGTCTCCATCGTATCTATACTTGCCATTATCTGTGTAATGTGATGCAGGTTCTGCATAGAACCCCATAGAGTCTTTGGGTATATATATAATCAAGTTGATTTCATCTTTGAAACCATATTTTCTGTGAACCGAAGTGGATAGGAATGCTCCGTCAGTGAACTTATCTCCGACATTCACATCGGAGAGGTTCTTCATTAGTTCACGGATAACATAGTCTCCAACTCCTCTTCGGACGACCATATCTTCTGTGGTGCGGCATTTGGTTAGAGCATTAGTGAGAACTACCACATCGCGCTCGTATTCTGCTCTTGTTCTATCTCCATAATATGTGATATTTCGCAATGGCTCGTTGAGATAACTAAATGTCTGCGTGTATTTGGTTATAACAAGTTTCTCTTCTGCAGACAGATTCTTCCATTGCTCTTTTGATGTACTACGCAGACGGCTGTCACTATCTTCAGCACTTTCCGATTTGTATAAATTCGTAAGTTTCTTAATGTCGTCGGACGATAGTTTGCTACAAATTACATCTGCCAATGCCGTCATTTGAATGTTGCCGCCAATGTCGCTCATGTCAATTTGTCTTGGTATGCCGTTATTCGATAGTGATGTCTTAGAGAATTTTTTTAGGCAATCATTGATATACTCTGTTGCCAATTCGATATTTCCTTTCTTTAGTACTTTTTCAATGTCGTCAAATTTATGTATGTGGTTGTAAACGGCTTCCTCTGCCTTAAGGAATGCCAATATATGCTGTGCCTTTCCGTTAGACTTTGCATTGATTGTTGCATTCTTTGCAGTTTTCTTATTGGCTACTGACTTGGCAGCGGCATTGAGTTTCTTGATATCTGCCAATGCCTGTTCTTGGAGTGCAACGGCTTCATCGTGCTTGCCTTGGAGCTCAAAGTCTATAATTTTGTCGTAGTAGTTTTTGATTTTCGCACTTTTGGGGTGGTCAATGGTATATTGGTGGATAATATCATTATTCTCATTGAACTTAATTTTCTCGATATCCGACAAGGTCTCCTTTATCTTCTGCTCAAATGCGTAGTGAACCACATCATATGTCTTGTGGTTCTTATCGAGAAAGTTATCCATCTCGTTGGTAATAGTTGCGATGAGTTGCTCACCGCTCTTGCCTTTGTTTTTCCAATGTTGGATATGACCTTTGACATAGTCGTTGGCTTGCTTGAGCTCTTCATACGAGTAGGTCTGCGCCCATTTCATTGGTTCTGTAAGGTCATCTAATGCAGATATATTCTTGGCGAGTTCGTCTATCTGGTTGGCGATTTGAAATGCTTGCGCGGGGTCGCCTGCTTGGAGAGCCTGTGCCTGTTTATCGAGTAGGTCGGCAAATGCAACATACGAGCCATATTGGTTCGCTTGTTGCATTGCATAGTCCTTAGCGGCTTGCAGTTGTGCCGCATTGGCAGCAGAGAGTTGGTCAGCCTTGGCTTGCTCGATAGCGGCTTTTTTCTTAGCCACGGAGTTTTTGGCGGCATTGAACTTGGCAATATCTTTCTTGGCAGCCTGCAAGAGTACTTTCAGTTGCTCTTCATCGCCCATATCCGCAGCACCATTTATGTCCGCAAGATAGCCTTTTATCTTGGCGGATTTGGGGTGGTCGGCGATGTATTGCTCTATGGCGGATATCTGCTCTTGGTAGGGCGTTAGGTCTATTGGCTGCGTGGTATTCTCGTTGGGCGCGGGTGTTTCTTGTTTCTGCGGCTTTTCTTTGGCGAATTTGGCGCGGAGGGAGGCGGGGACAAGGGCGTCGGCGATGGGGACGAGTTGGTGGCGGCAGTTCCAACCACCGCAGTTGCACTGGAAATTGTCGGCAGTAGTGCCCTCTATCATGCCATAAGGCAGACCCGTCTTGGGATAGATAGCACACTGGTAGTCGTCTATCCGACCCGTGAGAATGGTTGGTATCTCGGAGCGGTGGATAAAACGCTTGGCGGTGAGTTGCTGACAGAACTCGCGGGTGGTCTCCTTGTTGCTGCCCGTGTACATAAACCACTCGCAGCCGAGGTCGTCGGTGAGCAGTTTGTTGTTCTGCCCCGTGAACTGCGAGAGTGCCGTGGTGGCGTAGGTGGTGGCATAGCGTGCGAATGCGCCCTGACCGCCGTCCTTGCCGAGCAAATGCGCACGCAACTCCTCTTGCAGGTCGGCGAACTTGGCATTGGTAGTTACTGCACGCAGGAGGATGTCGTTGAGTTTGTCCGTCACATTGGCTTTCAGCCCGCTGCCCATGAGGGCTTCCATGGTGTTCTGCACGGCGAGTTGCTTCATCAGGGCGTGCTTCTCTTTGGCTGCCTTGGTGAGTGTGAGGGAGGGGAAGTGGTCGGAGTAGTAGGCGTTCTGCTGCTGTTGGAGGACACCGAAATACTTTGCAAAGCCGCTGATACCCGCTACCCACTCTTTGTCTTTGGAGAGGGCGGCGAGGTGGGCTTTTATCTCGGTGAGCCGCTTGAGGTTGGCTATCGACTGCTTGACCTTGCCCTGTGCGTCGAGGTCGAGGTCTTTGGCGAGGGTGATGACCTCGTCGTATATCTTCTTCTGCTCCTTGGTGGCAATGCCGTCGAACGAGTCAGCGGCTTTGTCGAGGGTGTCTATGACGGATTGGAGTTCGGTCATTTCTGCTTGTTGTCTTCGTTTTCTGCGTTCTCCGCGTCTTTGGCGTCCCCGTTCTCGGTGTTCCCCTCTGCTGTGGGGTCTTTGGAGGCGTTCTGCGGGGCATTCTTGTCGTCGGCGGGTTGGTTATCGAGCCCGCCGAAATCGGCTTGCTGTTGGGCTTTTTCGGCGGCTTTGGTCTCGGCTTCGGCACGCACCTCCTCGGCGTAGCGTTCGAGCACTTTGAGTTTCTCCTTGTAGTCCTTGGTGTAGAACTCCTTGTCTTCGAACACGGCACGACGCACAAAGGCGTGAATGTTGCAGGAAATGATATATGCGGTTTCTGTAATGCCGCCGTTCTGAAGCATGGTCATCTTGTTTTCCTCCTTGATGCCGAAGAGCGGGTCGAGGTCGAAGACGGTCTCGAGGCGTTGGGCGACATCGGGCGAGGTATTGAACTGCATCTTGGCGTAGTTGGTCTCAAGAACTCGCAGTGTCTCGGGGTTGGCTTCGGCTTGGCGTGCGCCTTGCAGTTCCTGCATGAGTATGGTGGTGTTGGCGATGTCGAACTTGGTCGGCACATTGATAGCGGGCAGCATGGCACGGCGGGTGTCGGCATTCGGCACAATGGTGCGATAGCGGTACTCGCAGATGAAATAATAAACGAGGTCGATATTGCGCACGAGGTCTTCGGCAACGGAGTTGACAAAGTTGTTGAGTTCGTTGGCGTCGTATGCCTTGGCTACGCCCGATTGGTCGATGGGTGTTTCTGCCAAGAACTCCATGTTGACCGCTGCCAGTGCGTCTTTGATGTGGTTGCGCACACGCTGGTCTTGGAGCGTGGCTATCGCAGTGTCTTTTTGTATATAGCCGATAGGTGGCGCAGGAACTTGGAGTTCGCCCGCACGCCCTGCATCGATAAGATGAATGCCGTAGGGCGAGGTATTAAGCACATGCCCCGAGCCGTTGCAGTGGGGGCAGGTGGTCGGCTTGCCGTCTTTGTCTTTCTCGATACCCGTACCCTTGCAGTGAGGGCACTCGGTGTTGGTATAGGCATATTTCTCGGAGTGGATATGCTGAATGATTTCGGCTTGCAGGTCGGAGTACTCGCGTGCGGCTTCGTCGAGGTCAGGCACCATGCCTGCGAGGCGGCTCTCGTAGACCGTGTCGTTGTTGGTGCGGATTTTGAAAAGACCGCCCACTTTCCATGCGGGCAGTTTGCCGCTGTTGTGGCGGAACACCTGCTTGGGGTCGAACTTGCCTGCACCTGTCTGCTCGTACTTGACAAACTCGTTCTGCGTGAGGATATAGTAGATTGCGCCGTTGGTGTTTATACGACGACCTCCATTTTTGGTCTCGCTGTAGTAGGTGGTGGTGTCGCGGCTCTTGAGTACTACATACTCCTCCTCGGCATACTCCACGATTTGGTCGCTGTCGAAGAAGCGGGCAATCGGCTTGCAGTACTCGCTCTTGCTCTGCGGCAGTTTCTCGAGTATGACCGCCACAATGCCGTTTGCGTCTATGAGTGAGCGTTTGAGCAGTTCGGCAAACGCCCAGTTCGTGACGGACGAGAATGTAGGGTATTGGAACTCACAATACTGCTCGAGCGTCTCCGATTCTGCCACCGATGATGGCACACTCTCCTCATCGTACTGGATATTCCAGTCCTGCGCACGGCGTATCTTCTCAAGGCTGTGGATGACCTTGGACACCGCCTGCTTGGTCTTGGGGACATATATTTTCTTGCGATATTCCTTTATCTCCTCGGGCTCGGATGGGCGGCGGGAGAGTATCTTGTCATCGGGCATAATGCCGTTTGCATGGACTGCGAGTTGGTGCGCCAAGTCCATGCATATCTTCTTGTTGGGGTAGTTGCCCGTGAGGGCAGCCATTACATCTTCAATCTTGGTGAGGTTCATATCGTGTTAGCAGTTAGAGTTTCGTTTGACTACATTGGTCTTAACTTTGAATGTGGCTCGGGTGAGGCGTATGCCGCAATCGGAATAGGTATAGTTTTCTTGGTCTATCTCGTAGGAATCCGACTTGGTCACCCGCTCGCCGTTGATATACACCTCGTCGCAGGAGAGGGCGGTTACAATCTTCTCGTGCCATGCTTCGGGTATATAATCCGTCTCGCCCTCGTACTCCTTGTTGATGGTTGCGTAGAGGACTATCTGTTCGCCGTTTCGGGTCTCGTATATCTTGTCGGTTTGCGTGTACTGCGCCGCCGAGAGGAGAATCGGGAGAGCGACCTGTGCACCATATTTGATTACACTGTTATTATTCCCGCCTTTCTGCTTGAATGGGAATCCAAACTCTTGCTCGTTGCAGTAGTAGTGCAGCGATGATAGATATCCGTCGTTGTTTGGCGTATAACGCAGCAGGTCTGAATGAGCAAGGATAAGAGGATTTGTGTCCTCCTCATCCTCAAGATACTCCACTATTTGCAGCCGA
>CAVKVE010000142.1:0-5307 GCA_963659655.1 Bacteroidaceae bacterium
GGTTGTTTGTAGGTTTGTGTTTTATTGCTTTTTTGTCCTCATACGGTACAAAAAAGCAGTCGGTCTTGAGGGATGTCTCAAAATCGACTGCAAAATTATAACACGCATTGTATGCGCTGTCAGTTTAAGGCAGGTTGTGGCTATATTTGCCGGAATTTGGCAGAAAAAGGCGGGGTTCTTAGTTCGTACATTTCCATAATATCAAGCATCTTGAATACTATTCCGTTGATTTCATTATGCCAAGATTGGTGGAAATGACCATACAACCAATGCGTAATAGGATGCCTATCTCGTTCAAGATGTGCAAATAACAAATCCATCTGCTTGCGTTCATTGTCACAATCGTGTAATAAATCGGGGTCATTCGCTGCCCATGAGGCAAGTCCGTTCTTAGATTGCAATTCACAAAACGAGGGTGCTGTATGCGTAACTACAGTATCTATTTGCACTCCTGCCGCTTTAATCTCATCTAATGCAGCAGCATCGTAGCATACTGATTCGTCCTGCCAATAGGAGTGCCTATCGGGGCGGCGACGCATTTCTGCAAGGCGGAAACTTCTGTCGATACTGATTGCTCCACCCACGCACAAGATATGATGTTCGCAAACATAGATAACGGAGTAATCAGGAATGGTACAAAAGCGTTTGTGGTGTATCTTCTGCTCGGCAAAATACGATGGATCATCGTGGTTGCCGCGTATCATCGCTATCCAACAGTTATGAGAAGAGAGGCGTTTTTGAATCCGTTGATACACCTGCTCATAGTAACTCTCTGTACAGAAGCCGAGACCACAATCTCCCGCTACGATAACAAGCGTATCGTGCATATCGTATTGGACACACATCAAATAAACGAGTTTTTCAAACTCGCCATGAATATCACCACAGACGACTACTGAAAGGGCATCGGGATATGTATAGGTACTAAACATTATTCTTCCGCAAAGGCATTGAGAAGGCGTTGTAGTACATCTTCGGCAGTAGCGCTATGGATGCCGATGGCTTTCAACATATCCGTATTGGGCATGTCTAAGCGAACCCGATCTGCAAAAACAAGGATGTCTTGATAAAGATCGTAAGGGATAACAAAACTCTGGTTTGCTGCCAACATAGCGATTAAACGAAAGACATCACGCTTGTGTTTATTAACCTTACGACTATCTATTGATTCTCCTTCTGCACGACGAGTTGCCAAATCGATATACGCACGACATTTGAGGCAAATAAGGCTCTCCGGCTTTGCCACATGCACGCCATCCACCAATTCACTATGAGCAATAGTAAAGTGGTAATATGCATCATTCATCAGGATAGCGGATAGACTTGACAAATCCTCATCCATGGGAATAGGCGTCAAACGCGCATCCTTAGGAGTTGTGAGCAAACCAATGTCACGAGAGAACAACTCAATCTGCTCAGGGAAATCTTCGGATGAAGGAAAACGGAAACGGAAATGCTCATGTTTACCCGTACTGGTTTCTTGGGCTTTATAGCCGGCATCCTTAACGAACTGCCAAAACTGCACCACAAAGTCATGCGTCAATGCCTCTACTACCAATACCGTATCGATATCGTGCGTGACGCGAGGATTCTGTGCAAACATATCCGCATATAGACCACATGCCACCCCACCAATAACAACATAGTTATCGGTATAGGCTGCAAAATACTCCTTAAATTTATTCAGTCCGTCCATTATTGTCTAATACTTGATGTAACATATAATCGAGTTCCATACTTACGCGTTCATCCTCATCGTCCTTCAATATCAAATATAGAGAGAGAGGATCTACTACACCGGTATTGCTTAACACCTCCGGACTATAACGCCATATTTCAATTTTGACATCATTTTCTTCTTTGGTAAAGCACGGGAGTGCAGGAGCATCCCATTCGCATACCTTTTCATCGGTATGTGCCAAATGCGAATAATGTGCAAGCGCATTATAGCCACTCAAATAGTGCACCTCACTATCGTGATAGAGAACACGCTCTACAGGTGTATACATATAGGGTAATGCCTTGTTCCATACAGCCCACTTATCCATATCCAATGAGATAAGTTTCTGCTTTCCAACCTTTGTCTCGGATGTCAAGTCGTGTCCACGAAGCCATGTCAGTGCCTTATTGCAAGTGGCATACGAAACACCTAACACACCGGATAGATCTGCTATTGTCCTGTTGACAATGGCTTGGCACTCGAGATGGTACAATACTATCACTTGTGCAGTAGCCGGCATTTTGCTCTCCAAGTCAAAACTCTTACGCATGGGACGAATGTCTATCAGTAGTTCCGGCAGGAACATCAATTTGTCCGGGATGATAAAGTTCACTCTTAACTTTATCAAGCGCGATTGATTATAACTCGCAATGGTATCAAAAATATAAATGCAGCGCAAGCCCACCTTCTCCATAATAATATCTGCCATTTTACGCAGTTGCCCCGGACTATGCTGCCCCGTTTTATCCTGCACAAACATAACCTGCTGTCCGTACATATCTGCAACCATCAGATAAAACGCATCGGTGACAATCATCGGGAGTTTTTCAACCTGCTCTTTAGACGGATGCGACAAGTGGATTTCCAATTGAAGCGACTTCATCAAGTATGTTTCTATTTGCTTACCATTCTTCATATTCACTCATTTTGCACAAATTCACACGGTAGAAAATTTGTGCAAAATTACGCTTTTCTCTTCACATACGCAAATGTTTCAGAAGAAAGGCAAGCATTCTTTTTGTTGCGGGTTAGGGGACTTCGATGCAATACTTGTCACACACCCATTTGACTACATTGGGCGGGATGAGTTTGCAGTGGGGGCTGACCGTTATGTTCAGGTCTTTCTCTATGGCAGGTATCATACGGCAGAACCAACGGCTGAAGGTGCGATTACTCACTCCTGCCGCACGGGCTAACTCGGATTTTAGCATGGATTTCATTGGGTGTTTAGGTTATTGTTTTAGGCGTTGGTGATAATAGGGATTGTGACGGGATTTGGCGTTGACTATGGTTTGCATACCCTTTACTCTGTCGAACGAACGGATATAGGGTTTGCGAGTGTCAATACTATCCTCCGTGCGGAACAGCACATAGTCCGTTGCGAAAGTAAAGAACTTAGGCGGTACTTCGGTGAAGCCATGTCCGACGGCAATCATATCGACCTCTCGTTGGCGACGACGAATCATCAGTTCGTGTATGACCTGTTCGGTGCGTGCCGGGAAATAGGCACGGCAGTCGTCAAAGACAATGATGCCGCACTTGAAGTTGTGCAGCACTCGCATCGTCCATTGCGGATCGAATATATGACGACACACGCCACTAAACATAAAGTCGTCTTTTGTCCGCAATTCGTTCATCGGATAGAGGGGATTGCCATAAGCATCCACCTCGTTGTATTCGGTATCGTCGGGCGTGATGATGAGAATGCGCTGGCGTGTAGCCGCACAAACTTGCTTGATAAAAGTAGTCTTACCCGTACCATTGGCACCCAACACGACAATGAGTTTACTGGTTCGTGTGGGTTGGTTCGGCGTTCGTTGCAGCATCTGCTCCCGCAGGACTTCCTGCTGCAGCAGTTGTTGGCTCGTCAGCGTCGGGCGTAGGGTTGGCAGCGTGGTCGGACTTGTCCCGAACAGGAAATCCTTTATCTTCTCTATCATAGTCATTGGGGTGGCGTTGTTTTTCTTCCCACTCTCTGCGTGCTTGCAGGACTTGTGGAACTTTCATACCATAGATAGCAAGCAGCACTACAAAGAGTCCTTGCCATGGCGATAACATGAGTTTGGTGTCGCGTGTGCATTGGGCTATCACCTTCTCTAACTTCTTCAGGTCTTTGGGCGGCAAGCGATAGGTCTCTAAGGGTTGGTGTGCGAGCCATGCCAAGAGATAGGCTGCCCCGACATCGATACCAAAGGATAGCATCTCGCCTGAGAAGCGGAATGCCTCATCGTCCAACAGGTCTTTGGCTTGCAGAGAGTCGTCGTCGGGTTCGGCGGTGATACCCATAGGGTCTTTGGGTTGATTGATTTCGTTGATGAGTTCCTCTTGGGTTTCATCGTCCATAGGTAGATCGTTAGGCTCGGATGCGGTCTGCATAAAGTCCTCGAAAGAGCCTGTCGGGATGTCGTTGATGATTTCGGTTGTGGCGTTGTCGTTCATATCACAGGTCGGTTAGGTTAGTAATAATTTGGTTAGTAAAGCCGTCGAGCGGTACTTTACGCATAATGCCGACTATCTCCACGCCTCGCATCAAGGCATCGCAGAGGTAGATGCGGTCTTGTGCGTCCTTGCAGATAAGCATGATAGGTTGGGTATCGTCAATCGTTTTGCGGTCTTCGATGTCCTTGAAATGCGCTTCAACAAACATCTGCAGTGCCGGTGTGAGTTGCTGCTTGATTTGTGGTAAAAGTGGCTTAAGGGCAGCCATCAGTAGTTGTTCTTTTGCGGTCATGGTTAGTCTTTTACTCGGTAAATCATTAAATCGAACAAGTCTTTCTCATTGGTAATGTCCGGATAGAAATCTTGTGCCAATGCAACGAGTTCTGCCTTGCTGATGGGATAGGTGTAACGGATAGCGCAGCGGCTATTGAAGTAGGTTGCAAATACGGTTTGCATGATGACATCCGTTTGTGAATAATGAGTTCCGGACATAGCATTGATCTTCTCTGCAACGACTGCAACTAGTTGCTTGAAGTATGGGGTGAAAGCATACGAATCTTGATGAGCGGCAACCTCCTTCAGCTGTGCCTTCAAGTCCTTGCAGCGTGCTTCAAGGGTTGCATTTTTGTCTTGCAAGTCTTGCAACTGCGCTTCATACTCACTTGCAGAAGACGCTTGCAGTTTTGCAAGTTGTTGATGCTCAACCTGCAAGTTCTGCAACTTTTCTTGCAGTTCGTTTTTCTCGTTGATAGCATCTTGAAGTTGTTGTTGCAACTCTTGCTGCAAGTCCGTGTTCTCTGAGGTTGCAGTAGGTTCTTCTGCATTATCTGCAAGTTGGGCTTCCAATTGCTTGCAGTGCTCTTGAAGGTCTTGAAATTCCACCTGCAACTGCTTGAACGCTTCATCATTTACTTGGATAGAAGATGTTGCAGTGCTTGCAGCCTGATTTTGAAGCATTTCAAGCAATCGGCTTCCCAATTCGCGTCCTGACATCTTCCCGGACTTGAAGTCAGGGAAAAACTCCTTGAATTGTTCGATATCACGAACATCAAAGGCGAGTGTTTTAGTTTCCATTCGTAGTTATTTTTGAATTTTTCTGCAAGATTACGGAATAGCGGGCGTTCGTACCAATAGAGTGAGAAATACTT
>CAVKVE010000143.1:0-5145 GCA_963659655.1 Bacteroidaceae bacterium
AATGACTATTAGAGAGGTTCTATCTTTTTCCAGACTGCAATTTGACTATTAAGTCCAAATCTTTCCCGTTTTTTTTGTATTGCATTTGTCTTGGATGTTATTTCGTCTCCTTTAATATTCTTGTTTCCCCATCCATTACACAGGGGAAAATAGAGAGATTTTGTAGTACTAAATAAAGCGTTTCTAAATGGAAACTTATCCTATTTGGAACATCCCAAATTTCGTCCATCAATGTGGTTCTATAGTATGGCGACACAAAAATATAACGAACGGCTGGTTCTTTGAACAGAACCAGCCGTTTTTCCCCTTATACAGACCGAAACGAAATAGTTTTACCGGACTGTAATGATTATTTATTGCACAAATGTCACATCATCCACACTGAGTGAAGCCCCGCCATAAGCGAAAAAGCCAAAACCACGATATTGCATAGGAGTATAATGTAGACTTAGGAATTCGGTATCATTAATCTTAAACACTAATTCTTCACCATCTTTTTCGATCTCCCATACCATAGTATTCATATTCTTAGGACACATTGGGTCTTCCTCAATACCCACGATACGTCCATTTTCTACACGAGAGAAACGAACCCCATTTCTATTGATCGCAATGCAATAATAATTCATTTCGTCACGGTAATTAAACAAAACACCAACACAAGAACTATTTGTGGAGGCATTTGCCGCCATTACATTAGCACGCACAGTAAAAGGTTTTAGAATATCTATTGGGGCAATACAATGCGAGGCTGCCATACGGTTCCAATGAGTAGGTAGAGGAGCCGGATCCATCAAGCTCATAATTTTAGCATAGGTTTGGGTCTCGCTTATAGCTGTATAACTAACCACATCCGACTTAATAGTCAATTTTCCTTTGGCGATAACGGCTTGATAGGCAGAATTATAATTATACTCCGTCCAGTTAAACGAATTCGCTTCAAAGTCCTCTACAATCTGCTGAGCAGACATGGTCATGCATATTACTACAC
Source organism: Bacteroidaceae bacterium (assembly GCA_963659655.1). GTDB lineage: Bacteria > Bacteroidota > Bacteroidia > Bacteroidales > Paludibacteraceae > Colicola. Next base: position 992 of record CAVKVE010000143.1, read on the forward strand.
TGACCAAAAATAATAGTAATTTTTTCATATCTATAGAATTTTATAAACTACTTACCTTTCCTATGCGGGTTTGAAGTTCCTCAATGAGAGGTTCTAACTCTTTGGGTATTCTATCTACCTCCGTAAACTCACCATGTTTAGCAGCAAGAGCACCGGCAACTTCCGAAGTAATCTTTATTTGGAATGCTGCTTTTGCCGGCGTAGAAATATCACGAACTGTCACACGATTGCGTATCTGTTTCTCAGACAAATTGAATGTTTTGTACATCCATGGTGTCTGTAAATAGCCTCCATATACATCGGTCGTTTCTATTTCATCGAAGTAGTTCAATAGAATTTGATGTATCATCTTCCATGCAAGACTATTGTCTATTTTATTCCCCTCTTTAGTAAAATAAGCACTATCCAACTCAATAGTGAAGAATTTGTTTACTATTCCGGATGCAGCAGATGCACGATAAAAACCATCCTGCTGCAACTTAAGCGTAAGATCATTCCGCTTATCATCATAGTAAAACTTAGTTTGAATAGTTTTATACTCATTCAGCTCGCACTTGATAATAGCCACTTCACCCCATTTCGGACGAGTAAACTCAGCATATCCATAACCTAACAGGTTATTATTTACATAGATAGCCGCTTCAGCAGGTTCTACGGTTAATTTAATGACTTTGGACTTTTTGGCGGATACAGTCGCACAGAGCGAACAAACCGCAAGTAGCACTACTAGAAATCTTTTCATAATATATACGATTATTTTGTTACGGGTTTGTATATTATACCATTTGAATACTTGTAATCCTCCGGAATGGAAATCTCGATTATTCTATTCTCCATTCCTTTGACATACACTTTCTGGTTCACCACATCACGCCCACCATCGACACAACGAATAGTAACCTCTGTGACTCTTTTGGGAACTCGATAGGTAACCATATTCATACCACAATACTCATCATTCACATAAATCTCTATATCCGTTTGATTGGTAAGAAAAGTAACGGGGAAGTATGATTTACACGAAGACAAAACAAATAAGATTGTAAGAACAATAAAATAGAAATACTTTTTCATATTATTCGTAATTGCGCCGCAAAATTACTTTTTTTTTACAAACACGCAAGTTTTTTTGTTGCAATTCTATTATGAACTTAGGTTGGGTCGAATAACGGGAGGCGTTTCTTGAAACAAATACACGGAAAATGAGACCAAATATAGACAAATAGGCAAAGTATGTGTTGCACTATCAAGAACATTGGCAAAAAAGCTGTCTAACTGTTTGGGGTTAGACAGCTTTTTGTTTTGATAGTAGTTTGGGAAACATTAAGGTGAGGCTAATATGGAGATCTCAGTCGTTGTAAGGTTCGTTGTATTTTTATAGTTATTTGAGCGTTAGGTGCGTTTTCTAAGTTGTAGAGTGGGAGGGGAATTTTTCTATGGCCGTCGGTTGTATCTATGGTTTTTGTTGGCTGTTTGTTGTAGGCTGGCAGCATCGAGGTCTATATGATTTATGACAATAGTGTGTCCTAAACCTGAATAGTAGACAGTTGATGTCTACGTCTAAGGTGTTTTATGTCAATGGTCGTTTTATGGAGCGGGGTGGAGCTCGATGGCAGACCAGCCCCATCGGGCTTTCTTCTGATCGTATCGGCGGACAGCTGTTCCCGCAAGTAAAACGCCCTTTCCTGCAAGTTGGGCGGCTGTTCCTGCGAGTTGGGCGGCTGTGCTATAGTTGGTCAGTAAGCGTTCCGGAATGAAAACATCCTCGACAAAGCCAAATCCTTTTGCGTTCTTCTGCAGCTTGCCACGGAACGACTTCTTTTCTGCGGTTCCCTTATCCGTGTCGCGAGAGGGCTGTATTCTCTCGGTGGTTCGGCTACCTGCTTGCTGGACTGTATTTCGTCCATCATGGGTGCGCCGTGCCGCAGACTTGTTCCTATCTTTGGCGTCTCGAGGGCGGAGAGTATGCCCAAAGAGAAGGTATTCGGCGTATTGGCTCTGACCTGCTATCCAATCGGTGTCCGCTTTTGGGGTAGCGAGAGCGTACCATGATTGCTGCTGCAACGCCTGCAGAGGCGCAGGAATAGACCACTGATGGGCCGTGCGAATACGACAGATGGTCTCTACAAGGTAGCGAGCCGTGTCGTTGTGTCCCGCTTGGGCAAACACGATGGCGGCTTTCTCGTACATGCGTATCGCCATTTCCTCTTTCGTCTTGCAAGATAAGGCTCGGCATAGATAGGCCGTTTTCTCCGCTTCTCCGGAGGCGGCTTCGGCAAGCAGCTCCCATACCCAAAACTCGTTGGCTTTCTTGCGGGCAAAGGGCTTGAGTATCGCTATGGCTTGAGCGGATTGCCCGACAGCGATATACATCTCGGCGAGAAAATAGGGCGGGTAGGTGTAGTCCTTTTGCTGCTCGCAGAGGGAAAGTTGGGTCGGAATAAAGGCTTCGATTTTCGTGCGGTCGCCACACGACACGAGGTATTTGCCAATCTTGCAGTCCAACTGTTCGGCAAGCGACATTAGGCGTTTGCCATTGTCGAGCAGGAAGGGGGAGAAGTCCTCCGGGCGCAAGGAGTCGAAGCCGCACCAATAGGCAAACGCTCCGACTAAATTCCACCCTTTGGCTTGCAAAATGGTATGGACAAGGACTGACCACGCCGTGCAGGGGCGGCGCACAGGCAACTGCTGCAACAGAGGAAACAGTTGATTTAAGGCAGCGGCCTGCCGGTCGGGGTTGCGGGGGCAATTGAGGTAGAGGCGGATATTCCAAAGAAGGTTTTCGTAGACTTTTTCTTCGGTCGCAGGAATATGCAGAGCGGCAAATTCGTTCAATTTGCCGAAGAACTGTGCGTCGGATTGGGTCGCAAACTGTTTGATTTGGTCGGAAAGCAGGAAACCCAACAAACGCAGAATTTCTGTGTTAGTGGGCGTAGCAGAATAGGCCTCTAGGGCAGCCGTGTAGGCTTCTTCTATGGCGCCATTTTTGCGCAAAACGGCAACTTCGTAGGGTGTTTTCATAGGTGTAGGCGATTAGACTTTCCCAAACCCCTCAAAAGCACCCCACTGCGCAGGGGCTTGTGGGGACCCCGCAATAGGAGGGTGGGGCAAGGGAATGTAATCCTTTTTGGAGTGGAATATGGTCTTGGAGACGCGAGTGGCTAGCCTTTAAGGCCACGGTAAAACGGTCTTAATCCTTCTTGGGGTGGAATATGGTCTTGGAGCGGATCTCATATAAGCTCATCAAGGTTATCATAAAACTGTCTTAATCCTTCTTTGGGTGGAATATGGTCTTGGAGCTCAGTCTCTCGACTGTAATTAGTACAAGTATCGCAGCCGTCTTAATCCTTCTTGGGGTGGAATATGGTCTTGGAGAAAAATTGAAAAATTTGATTCGCCTGAATTAAATGAGTGGGTCTTAATCCTTCTTGGGGTGGAATATGGTCTTGGAGCTCTATGAAACCATGGGGTGCGTATTCTATGAAATCCCTGTCTTAATCCTTCTTTGGGTGGAATATGGTCTTGGAGGTGAAACAATTTTACCACGCCGCCCTCTCCATAAACGTCTTAATCCTTCTTTGGGTGGAATATGGTCTTGGAGACGAGAGTGGCTGGCCTTTAGAGCCACGATCCATCGTGGTCTTAATCCTTCTTGGGGTGGAATATGGTCTTGGAGCCATAGAGGCAACGGCGGCCATGCTCAAGGAGCATGGGTCTTAATCCTTCTTGGGGTGGAATATGGTCTTGGAGAGGTCTACCTCGGGCTTAATAGCCTCGCAAGAGGCTGTCTTAATCCTTCTTGGGGTGGAATATGGTCTTGGAGAGCACGCTATGTAATGCGCTGAATTTCTGTCAGAAATGCAATTCTGTTGCTTAATTTTAACAGAAAAATGGTACCAATTAGGAAATGAATGCTCTACCAAGATTAGACAATAGAACCATAAATGTGCTCGCAAAGGTACGGCTTTTTGCGCATATAGGCAAAACAAAATGAAAATAGTTAACCTATACCGATTGGATGACACGGATTTGATTCGAAATTGGTATGTCTTTCATTCGAAAATCACATAAGAATCACATAAGAATCACATAAGAATCTCATAAGAATCTCATAAGAATTACATATAGTGATATGTTGGTTGCAGGGGAGATGG
>CAVKVE010000144.1:0-5115 GCA_963659655.1 Bacteroidaceae bacterium
TGGTCCAGTACTTCGACACCTCCCCAAAAGTTGTCATGCTGTTCCCGTCTTTCTGCCGTTTCTCCCCGTCGTAGTACTTTATTCCCCAATCAACGCCGTAGGTACCTAACGACAACCCGCTCAGTTGGCATATATCGGCTATGTTGCAGTCGTATGGCAACGCAAACGGATACCAGTATTTCCCGTCAATGCGCTTCACATGCACCAGCTTGTCTATCGTTATCTCGCCGCCGTTGTTTATGATGGCGTACGCCACCGAGTCGTTCAGTCCGTGTAAGTGCGCCGTTGCGAGCGTGAAGGTCTCCTCTGCGGGGATCTCCAATTTCGCCCCTGCGTACACATACATATTGCGGAACTGATTGACGCCGGTCGAGGTGTGCGACAGCTTTGCTTTGTCACGCACCACCACGTCGCAGGTCTTGCATATCTCAGCCGAGAGTCGATCGTTCGTGAACAGAGTATCACCTGTATCCGAATTTACGGTTACCACAATCGGCACGCGTTGGTCTTTGGTGGCTACCACCACGCCGTTTTGTTTCACTTCTATTCGCATACTGGTGCAAGCCATGGTGTCCAATCGATCAATCGGAATCGTGTAGCTTCCATCCGGATTCTGCTTCCCCTGTATATCCATACTCGTAATCGAATCATACGAGATGTAGTAGTTATTGTAATTAAAATCCGCCACGTATGCAAAACCATCGCAAGATGCTTCTACACCATCGTCGTCAACGCCAGAACTATTTTTCTTAGATACTTGACGCCCGAGCCATTCTTCTTTTGTAAATGTACTAAATGCGCCAATATTGTTAGTTATAGCATTCTTACCTGATTTAACTGTATTACTACGCACCAATAGACATCTATTCATAGAAAGATCTATTTCGGTAGTATTATCCTCAATAGAGTATCCCTTACCACACCATGTAACTTTTGCGCCAGATTTTGTTATGTCCCCCCAAGATGGAACACAATCACCTTTTTTAGGATCTTTTCCCGTATCAGCAAAAGCTCCTATAAGGTCTATATACTCCGTTCCGCGAACTAATGCAATATTTTGCGCTCCGCTATAGACGACACTTGTATTTTCGTAAAATTCATTGATTTTATCCCCCAGTAATTCTTCTGCACAAGTAGTTATCCTATAATCAGGCGTATTTATTGAACTGGATCCTCTGCACCATAGGATAATCTCTTCATTTGGAGCAATTTTCCCCTTACTATAATGTCCATAAGATGCTAAAGACATAGAACTACTCCACGAATCAACGCCAATTTTAATACTCACATTGCTTAGCGATATGGTATCCAATGTTCCATTATAAATACCTAATAGTTTAACATTACCCGTCGCCTCATAGTATTTTGAGAAGAACAAGTCATCGGCTACATTTTTCGTCTTGTCCCCGTGCGAGGTCTGTCCTTCGATTATCACCCGCACATCGTCGCCTTCCGTGTTCAGCTCTACCACAACCGCATCTTTTTTCCATTCCACCACGCTCACGTTGGTTGCCTCTGTCGAGAATGTTTCCGTTGTCGAAGCGCACGAGCCGCCGGCCAGCACACGATAGTAGTATTTGGTGTTAGGCGTCAGTCCCGAAATCATGCAGGGCGACTTGGCTCCTGTCTTTTCTACCACAAGGCTTTCACACGCTGCATCCGCATAAACCCCAACTGTTGCCGTCGCCGCTTGACATTTCCACGATACCGTTACCGAGTTTGCCGTTGCGGTAGCCGTCAGCCCCGTCGGCACATCATCGCATTCTTTGGTAGTGAATTCCACCGTTGCCACGGCAGCGCAGTTTTTCTCGCCGTCTGCTGCCTTTCCCCGAACATACACCGAATAATCTTTCGAGTTCTCCAATCCTGTCAGCGTAGTGCTTACCCTACCATCTGCCGTGGTGGTCGTGGCTGTTGTCCAGTTGTTCTGGTCAAAGCTGTACTCATACCCATTTGCGTCAGCTATCTCCGCCCACGAAAGACTTGCCGTCGTAGCCGTCGTAGCCACTACCGTCACCACCGGTGCCACAAAATACACACAGTCGCACAGCGGCATCGAAGTAAAGGCATATTTTCTAGTATACAAGTACAAATTCAATGTATTGCTCTTGTGTTCCGAAAAATACACAATATCACTTTTATCATACGCCGACAAATAATATGTTCCGGTTGGTTGTTTTACCACAACAGGCCATTCTGTAGCAGAGGGATGACTTATTTGATAAACCGTTGTCGTTGTTTCCCCCATAGACAACCCTGTCGAAGTCGAAGTTGATGTCGTTGATGCAGCCATTAGATAAGTACCCGTATTCAAATTTTGGAACGCATACCCATTTGTCTTATCTCCTATCAATTTCCAAATGATAGTCTTATCTGCCACATTCTGTATCTCGTACGAAGTGTTGTCTCCCTCGGTTACTTCTGTCACGGTTACTTCCGCAGATGTCATTTTTCCGGTTACCGTGGTCGATGGTGTGCAAGTCAATGCATACTCAGCGCCACTATATGCTCCCGTCAAAATATACTCATTCCCGCTGAACAAATCCTCATCTGCATCGGCTATCACAAAATCATTGCTTCCGCTCGCAACATACCGATACACCGCATACAGTGTCGCCCCATTTTTCGGCATGGTATAGGGGAATGCCACTTTCGTGTAGCTCGTCGCCCCGTCATTTACCGTAGCCTCAGCCCATCCGTCGAATATGTAGTTGTAGGGTTCTGCGCAGACGCCTGTCGGGTCAGCGGGTTGCGGCACTTCTGCCCCTGCGTAGTAGTTGCCGGCTGTGGTTGTCGTGCCTCGGTCGCTGAGCAACAGCGCATATTCCGTGCAGGTCACGGTCGACGACACCGCCAGCTTCTGCGTCGTTATCTCATCGCCCGCAATCGTTATCTCTCCGCTGTATCCGTCTGCTCGTGCTATGGCGGAGTAGGCTCGCACATACACATTGCCGGTTATCTTGCCTTTGTTGGCTCCCGATGCAGTTGGTGTGAGCGTCACGCTTTGGGCATATTTTGTGCGGTCTGTCTTGTTGGTCGATACCACAAACCCTTCCGGAGCGGTCACCGTCACCGTCTTTGTCAGGTTGTAATTTGTACCGAGCGAAATGGTTGCCGCCGAGTTCATACTGGTCGTGTCCCCGCAGCTTACTGCAAACTCACTCTTGTCTATGCTCGCCGTGCCAAACACCGGATTTTTGGTTACCTTTATGGTTGCCTTTCCGCTCTTGCCGCAGTTCTCCGTATAGGTGGCATAGAGGGTATATGTTCCCGCAGCCGTTGCCGAGAAGTTCACGCCATCAAAGGTTGCCGTTGCGGGTGTCACGCTGTACGACCAACTACCTTCGCCGCCACCTGTTTGCGTGCAACTCACGGTGGTTGCAGCCGTTCCGTTTTCACCCAAGTTCACCTCCGTCGCCGCAGGCGTCACGGTCACCACCGCCGCATCCTCACAGCACGATGACACATATCCCGTCGCCACAGTACCGCCTTTGTACATATAAAATTGCTGATATGTTTCTTTGTTGGCATAACCACGGTAATAGGTGTCATTTTGTTGCAGATAATACTTAGTAATTCCGGCTGTAGGGAAACGCCCATCTTTTTCCAAAACCAAGTCGGTTCCATCTTTAGTAAGCTTAAATGATCCTTGTGCTATTGTAACATAGTTTCCGGCATTATTTTTTAACTTAAACCCCGAAGTAGTAGCAACGACCTCAAATGCCATCCAATTAGCTTTGGTGCTACTTACTGTTGCATCTTTGGTTCCATTATATCCGGTAACTCCGTCACCCGTAGTAGATTTTGCCAAATACACAATATCTCCGTTTTCCACACTTGTAGCTAATGTTAGTTCCCCTCCGCCGACAGCATCGCAAAACACCGCATAATAGGTTGCATTTCCTGTCGGCACGGTTGCAGCCGTCACTTGCGTGGCTGGTTTTGTTGTCGCAGGGTTGCTATCTGTGCCGGCAGCTTCGGTAAACCACCCCACGAATTGCGTATAAGTCAGGCTGCACGAGACAGGTATCGCCGTCGGCAGCACCACTTTCTCCCCTTGCGTCACGGTCGTGGTCTGTCCTCCGTCCGGCGCACTCCAAGTAATGGTATATTTCGGCAACGCTTGTGTAGTAAAATCCGCATCCACACCAAGGCTCTCGCAATAATGGTGTCCGTCCCCAACCGCACTCACTGCTACACTATATTTCGTTTCAGGCGAAAGTCCTGTAATCGTATGCGACACCTCCGAGGTTGTTAGTGTCTTCTCGTAACTTTCGCCATCTATTATATATATCGAGTACTCCTTTGCTTTTGTCACCGCACCCCACGACAGTGTCGCCGAATTAGTCGTGATATCCGATACTTTCAAGTTTTGTGGCGCATCCAATTTCGTACAAGCCGTAAATTTCCCCTTAACCGTCACCGCAGCCGCCGGCATAGTAAAGGAATTTTCGTTCACTGCAATGGTTTCCGCCGCATTTAGCACAGTCCACCCATCAAAATAATACCCCTCATTTTCGGTATACGACAGCGTCACCTTATCTCCTTCCGCAGCACTACTCTTGTCGGCTTTTATTGTTCCCCCTGTTAATGATTGACAACTAATAGAATATGTTGTAACTGATATCGGTGTATAGGTAATCGACAGATCGTAAAAACGAGCACATTTTTCTGTTTCCGCAGTCGATGAAGACACAATTTTGAAATATACATCTCTCCCTTCTTGACCTTCATTTAACTTAACAGTTCCAGAATAAGTTCCGCCATCCGAATTGCCCTTAGTAAATGAAGTCGAAAAAGTAGTAGAAACCACATTTCCATTCTTATCCACCACACAAAAAGAAACATCCTGTTTCCCTGTAGAGAAGTTTCCAAATGTACCGACTTTCATCGTAATAGAAATATCTTGCGAAGGATCTATGGTGTATGTCTTATCACTAATTATGTATCCTTTTTGCAATTTATAATACTTATTCTGCACTGTTCCGTCTTTAGCAGTAAAAGTATTAGGTGCTGTTCCTGCCGTTGAAACATTAGCGAAGGAAGCCTGCATTGTCACCGTTTCCGCCCCCGCAGGCACACAGAACGCCATCATCACTCCGATTAAAAGCACTA
>CAVKVE010000145.1:0-5064 GCA_963659655.1 Bacteroidaceae bacterium
TCGAGTGCTTCTACGAAATAACACAATAATGTTGCACTTGCTTGTTGAATTCACCGGATTGGTATTTATATGTAGATAATAAAAAACAATTAGCCGTTATGTTGGAAAAATACTCAGCCAAAAAGTTTTTTTGAAGACCAATTAACATATACAATATAACATCAAATACGGTACTATCGCCGGAGAATAGCCATAATGAACATAGTTGGACAGCGTTTTATTATGATTCGGTCGCATACTCACATATCGTTTCCACAGACAACCCATTTATGGTGAAGACCCATACTCAATATGACTATCGCTGGGGTGTTCCACTGCGCACCATAGACCCTGCCGGCAACGAAATGTGCTTTGCTTATGACTACAAAGGTCGGTTGTGCAAAGTTATCGCCCCATTGGAATTGGCACACGGGAAAGATTATACCATCCGGTATGAGTATAACCTGATAAACCACAACCTAAAAACGACACCCGTCTACTCCTATACGCATATCTATAAGGACCTGTATGACTCGCTTTTTGTGCAGAAAGAAGTTGCGCTCTATGACCAATACGGCAGAATGTTGCAGCGTAAGCATTATGCCGAGGTGGGCGGACAAGACACATGGGTGGTAGACAAAGCTGAAAGATGGGATGCCTTCGGCAGAACAATCGCACAAGAATATCCTTTTGTTGCACAGAAAAAGCCGGATGAATACGAACCGATAAACACCACGCAGGCAGTCGTTACCACCACTTATGATGCCTGTGACAGACCGCTACAGGTTACAAACGCCGACGGCACTGTACAGAACCATATCTATCATTTTGCGACAGACCTAAACAATGTTGTCCGCCTAATGACGCAGAGCGAGGATGAGAACCATATCAAAACTCGGACACTCACATCGCCACAGGGGTGGCTGATACAACAGGTGGCAGGCGACGGCAGCACCACCTTCTTTGAATACTCGCCCATAGGGGAACTGTTGCGCACTACCGATCCCGAAGGTTACCGAACGATCTACCAATATGATAAGTTCGGACATATCACCGAACGGACACATCCCGACGCAGGAAAAACGACATGGAGGTATGACCTTGCCGGAAATAAGATTGCCCAACAGACGGCAAACCTTGCTCAGCACAATGAGGAGATAAAATACACCTATCACTTTAACCGCCTGACAGAAATTCAATATCCGCACCATACGGAAAACAATGTACAATATCTGTATGACCAAGCAGGTAGAATTGCCGTTCGAGAAGATGGTACGGGGAGCGAAATGTTTGTGTATGATAGGCTAAGTAATGTTGCCCAATCTACACGGCGCATCATTATGCCTACCGATGGGGCTGCATACATATTTCGCACACAATTCAAATACGATAGTTTCGGGCGAGTGCGCAACATCATTTATCCCGATGGCGAGGTTGTACATTATGGCTACACCACCGGCGGATTGCTGAAGTCCGTCGCAGGCCTCAAACAAGGGCAACAAAACTTGTACCTGTGGGACATACAATATGATGAGCTGGGGCGGAAAATACAGCAAACTACAGGCAACGGCGTATGGTCACAATACACCTACGACACACAGCGGCAATGGTTGTCTAACCTGTACACCGAATTGCCGGACGGCACGACACTGCAAGATTTGCAGTATAAGTACGATAAGGTAGGGAATATGGTAACGATCGGTCAAGCTGCCGCCAAAAATTCCTATGCATTGGGCGGTGCTTACACCAATGATTATGCTTACGACGCACAATATCGCCTTGTGAAGTCCACCGGAACAGGAGATTTTACCTATTCGTTCGATGCGGGCTATTCGCCATCAGGCAAAATGGGAAACAAGACGACAAAAACTTCGTCATGGCAAGCAGACCTTTTGTTTGGTTATGACGACCATGTTGTCTCCCACCAACCCCGAACCATCTTTGATGCAAAATTCGGTGACATGAGTCTGTTTTGGGATGCGAATGGTAACCTTGCACAGATAATAGGCTGTGCACAGAATATGGGGCGTTTCCACGAATGGGATGAAGAGAATCAATTGCGCTTTGTCGTGGGCGAAAAATTTGCAGGCTATTATGGCTACGACGGCAACGGAGAGCGCACATACAAACTGACAGGCACAAGCAGCATAGACCAAATAAACTCCGGCTATGCTGATGCACATGTCTTGTTTGACAACGCTGTGCTATATCCTAATCCCTATTTGGTGGTGACGCCTAAAGGCTACACCAAACATTACTATGCCGGCACCGAGCGTTTGGCGACCACAATAGGCACAGGAGGATTCAACGATATGGAGCAACCTATTGACCAAAAACTTTCACAACGAGAAAGTGACATCATATCATCCTTCTATGCCTATTATCAAAATAAAGACCCGTTCTTTTATGACGGTAATTTAAGCGAACTGACAGAGAACGCAGACATAAACGGAAAACAACACGAAGAAATAGATTACCACTGCGAACCTGTATTCTTGGCAACACTTGACTTGCTCACACAAAAAGATGTGTTACTTAGCTCGATGGCTGCGAACGAACAGGTAAATGGAACGGAGCAAGACATATTCTACTACCATGGTGACCACCTCGGCTCGGCGCATTGGATTACCGACCTCAATGCAGCACCAATACAGTACATCCACTATGCGCCGTATGGCGAACTGATAGAAAATCAAAACATTGCCGGATACGATGAACGATACAAATTCACAGGAAAAGAGCGTGATGAGGAAAGCGGGTACGACTACTTCGGCGCACGATTCTACTCATCGGCACTCTCGTTTTGGCTCTCCGTTGACCCACTCGCTGGAAAGTATCCCAACATATCGCCGTATGCGTACTGTGGCTGGGATCCGATAGGAAATATTGACCCAGATGGTTGTTTTACCATGGAAAATATATATGGAAATACCCATTATAAAGTAATTCTTGTATTACCAACTAATAAGGGTACAAACCAGTTGAAAAACACAGACAAACAGGTTTTTAAAGTGACTCATACACAAGCATGTTCACAACAAATGCCGACAATGCTCATTGATGATGCAAACGATTATGTATGTGCTATGAATACATTAGCAGATATAGGGTCATTCACTGATTCCTATGTGTTAGCGACGAGTCATGGATATCATGATAAGTATTCAAAGGGAATAAAGATCGGGGCAAATTATTACAATAATAAATCTGGCGATTTCACAACATTAAAAGATGGATTAGCGGGGAAAATAGTATTTATCACAGCATGTTCTCTAACAAATGAAAAAACAGGAATAGAATTGATCGAAAGATTTGCCACAGAAACGAAGTCAATTGTTATAGGAGCCAATTACGATATACCCGGGAAATTAGGATTTCAGGGTAATAATTTAAGTTTATCCCCAATAAGAAATACTATCTTTGGAATTTTCGGTGGTAACTTTGAAAATAGTTTCACGCTTACAAACGGAACAAAAACATATAGAATTTATAATCTCACTATTGATAAAAATATAGGTATCAATTGGAATAATGGTAATAGAGGAATACTCTCAAGATAGTTCAACATGAAAACGACATTCTTAATAAGTTTCCTTTTTTGCATTGGGATGCTTTTCGGATGCAAGGAAAGAGCAGATGTATCCTATGTACCCTGTCAATCTTTTGATGAATTTAGTATGACAAAGATATGCTCAGAAAAACTAGTAGAACCTTATTTATTAGTATATCATACGAAAGACACCATAAAGATTATCCGAACGGATATGAAAAAAGATACTATGGTTTACATAAATAAAGGCAATTATTGGTATTCCTCTATCCGTATCAACTATAACTACAAATTAACAGGCCAAATACTAAACACACTGAATGAGTGGTACAATAAGTTATATGGTTGGGATAATCTTACAAAGATACAAGATTGGGATTATATTGATGTATATCGATATATAATGAAACAGAAAATTATTGAATTGTATGTGCATCATAGTAACATCGATTCGATAAATTCCGTGGGACAATTTCCTGATCATATAGTTGTCAACACACCCAAATATAGTTCGGATTTTTTTCTTGATTTTCAAATTGACGATAACCTACTTGAAACAACAACCTTAAAGAATACTCTGTTAATACAAGCATATATGAATACGCCCCACAAAATAAGGCAAACAATTAATAAAACAAACATCTACTATAACGCAATAGAGAACATGATATATATTGGTAGTGATACCATCCAACTCAATTCACTTATGCTCTATTATGTACCGACCTATGCGTTCTCTATTGAAGAAGGGACATGTATTAAAGGATATTATAACAACGAACTGTATACCACAATTTCTTGTACCACTTTGGAAACAGATTATTAGGGACATCGTTCCCATCCTACATAACATTATTCCTCTGTACCCATTCATTCTTTTGATAGAACTGATATCGATACTTATTGATACTATTGCATATTTCATTTCTCGGTAGGTATGCAACAAAAAAACATCATAGGTTCCTTATTCTTGCTTTTAGTTAGGTAATCTGCACCAATTATATATTTTTATCTGCAAATATATGAAAAACTACTCGGTGAATTCAAATAGTGATGGTAGTATATTAGGAAATATATGTATTGGTAATTTGCGCATTTATGGCACCAATGCTACATTGGTTTGGAACAAAGAGACATTCATGAATGCATTTGGGAAAAGAACAAACAAATAAAGTATACATAGAATCTATCCAAAAAATAAGTATCGAATCACATGTAACTAAAGTTGTGTTTCTAAATGGAAACTACATGCAACAGATAAATAGCACCTATTTTTAGAAAATAGAGCTATATATTGGATATGTCAAAAGAAAGTATTATCTTTGCAGACTATTTCGAAGGGGAGCATACAACGCAAGCCAACAACTTGACTACTGCGAAGTATGCGTTGCCAAAATATTCGGACATAGTCCCCCATAAATACCAAGAAAAACAACCGACTTGAGTAAGCACAACTTACAACCATTTTCTTACATTTTACATGGATAAAAACTACCTACGAACGAAGCTGAACACTATCCTACAGGGGGGAATTC
>CAVKVE010000146.1:0-4944 GCA_963659655.1 Bacteroidaceae bacterium
TGGTCCAGTACTTCGACACCTCCCCAAAAGTTGTCATGCTGTTCCCGTCTTTCTGTCGTTTCTCCCCGTCGTAGTACTTTATTCCCCAATCAACGCCGTAGGTACCCAGGTCAAGCCCACATTGCTCTTTGATGTCAGCTATTTTACAATCGTATGGTAAAACAAATGGATACCAATATTTTCCATCTATTCGCTTTACATGCACCAACTTATTGATGGTGATAGTCGTATTGTCATTATTGATAATGGCATACGACACACTATCGTTCTTGGCATGCATGTGTGCTGTTTGCAAAGTAAAGTCCTCTCCGGCGGGTAAACTTAGATGACTACCTGCATAGATATACATATTGCGGAATTCTTTGCGTCCGTCCGTTACATGTGTCAGTGTTGCCTTGTCACGCACCACTACATCACAAGTCTTACAAGTATCTTCCGAGAAATGGAATATAGTACTATTGTTTGTTTGTGCATTAGCATCTACAATAATAGGAACCATATAATCCTTTTGTACTAATGTCTTGCCGTCTTTGTCTGACACAACAATTCTCAATCCTCTACATGCCAATGTGTCTAAGCGAGGCACAGGAATAGTGATTGTGCCATCTGCATTACGGGTATTCGTATCAAAAACAGTTGTAGATAATGAATCATAAGTTACATAATACCCCGAATAGTCAAACTTAGCAACCTCACTAAAATTGTCGCACACCAATATATTTGAAGCATAATCAGAGGACATCGAACCGCCGACAGGAAGTCCACGCCATTCAGTTCCTAATGTTGCAAATTTTGCTCCTTTAGTATAATCCGATTTTCTATTTTGCTCAACAGCGTTTTTCCCGCTGACAACAGAATTACTACGGATCAACAAACAACGGTTTGTGGATATAATAATTTCCTCATCTGTTTTATAATTATGCCCTTTTGCAAACCAACCTGGATCATCTCCGGAATAAGTAACATTATCATCACCAAAATAGGCATCCAATTCATTATAACAGCGAATATGCGACCCATCCGCTTTGATTGTAGTTCCATCTTTCCAATAGGCCCCCATAACATCTATCATTTCATCACCATTATACAAGGCTATTGTCTGACGGCCACTCCAAACCACTTTTTCGGAAGAATACCAGTTGTCCCTGTTTAGCCCCTTCGTATCATTGTAGTAGTTATTTAATTTATTCTCTATGCACTCAGATGTTTTTGTGTTTTCATCCACTTTGGTTGAAGTTGCATTTCCTTCTCTATAAATAATAATTTCTGTTCCGGATGGAATTTTATTATTTGGGATACCTAATGCATTTAAATATACAATATTATTTGTGAGTGGATTATCTTTGCTCTTCGTCGTTGTTGGATCCTTACTACCAGGACAGCTCTCTACCGTCATACTATCTGCTCCTGCTGCACCAATCTTGATTTGCATATTGCTTACATCAATATCCGCATTAGTCCCATTATACAATCCAATTAGTTTTAGAGTACCTGTAGCCTCAAAATATTTTGAGAAAAACAAGTCCTCTGCTACTAACCCCGAACCGGTCCCTTTCTTTACCTGATTCTCAAGTAGTACAGATATTTTCTCATCCGTATTTATCTCTATATCAATATGATCCTTAGCCCACTCCTCAACATCCATTGTTGGGGCACTTGTGAATACCTGTAATACCTCAGAAGAACATACTCCACCAGCCAATACCTTAACATAGTAGGTCGAAGATTTCTCCAGTCCACTGATAGTATACGGAGAGGACACTGCTGCGTATACCGCACCTACCTGCTTCGTACATGCCGCATCGGAATAAACAGCAATAGTCGCTGTCGTAGCACTTGCAGTCCATGACACTGTTACAGAGGTAGGTTGCGAGGTGTAAGATAGGTTACTCGGCACATCATCGCAATCCGTGGTAGTAAAATTCATTTTTGTGGCAGGAGAGCAGTTTTCGCCGCTGACATGCACACGCACATAGATAGTATAATCCGTGCTGGCAGTCAGCCCCGATAGAATCACCGTCGTTGTGCCGTCGCTGGTCGTAGCAGATAGGTTGTCGCTGCTCCATGTTGCGCTGTCCGTGCTGTATTCATAGCCCGTAGCGCCCGCTATCTCTGCCCATGTCAAGGTTGCTTTGTCGGATGCCGGAACAATACTTGTAACCTTCGGAGCATCGAATCGCGTGCAGGTTGCCTCCACCGGCAAGAACCGCAGCGTAGCAGTAGCCTTGTAGTTGGCTATTAGGCCTGTCGTTGCATTATAGCCGAGATATCTGCCGGCTTCGGTTTTCTCTACTCGTGCCGTGTAGTCCACCCAGTCAGACGATGTCAGTTTCCACGGCTGCGCCTCATCGCTGTTGTTGGTGCTTAGCCATATACCCGTACCACTACTTGCAGTAGTCGATGCCTGCAGATAGGCATTGTTGCTGACGCTCATTAGGCGCATAGCATTGGCGCAGGTATTGGCAGCAGAACGCGCAGCCCCTTTATATAGTGCCGTTGCCGGTACTTGTGTCGCTTTGGTTGGGTTGGTCGTATCATCCACCTCAATGGAGTAAGGTGCTTTTACCGTCGACGCCGAACCTATACCGAGGTCGCTTGGTAGTGCCGCCCATCCGTTGGCGGTCTTGGCGGCAATCACAAACTCTGCCGGCAGCGAATGTCCCTGCACATCAATCGTAGCGGAGGCATACTCGGTAGTGCCATTGGCTTTGTATACTTTCAGCAGTATCTGTCCCGTTTCCGTAGTGTTGTCAGCAGTCGGAGTATATACCACAATCAGTTTCTGCGAGTAGGATGCCTCGGTGCTTCCCGTAACGAGGCTCAGTTTCTTGCTACCGCTCCCCGCCGTGCCGGCAGTCTTAATGGAGAAGTTTCCGCTTGTCACTTCCGCCGAGATAGAAACGGCTGCACCATCTTCGTTTTTATTTAGATTCGTAGCCGACACTTCCAATGTGTCCGCAGCCTCAACCCAGATTCCGTTTGCCGATGTCACACGGATGCCCTTCGTACCTGTTATGTGTACCCCACACACAGGACTGGAGGTATAATGGTCTATTGCGCCAACGAAGAATTGTAGCTCATCTGCCGTGGTGCTTGTAGTAAAATCTTTATAGGAACTGGTACTTGCATAGCACGCATAATAGTTGGAGTATGTGACATTCTGTAAACTATACCCCTCTCCTGTTGTTGCTATTTTCCAGCTATTAGCCGTAGTCGATGTCGTCGCTTTTAGATTATAATATTTTTTAGAAACGATAGTTATATTCAAATAGTTCTTTCCCTGCTTAAACTGATAATTTTCTCCACTCTTAGCAACGGTCCAAATAAGGTCACTTGTTGATGTTGTGATGGTATTTTCATCACTAATAGTCACATCCGTTGCCGTTAAGTAATTTGTGCTATATACAGTAGAGCTCAGAGCCTTGTTATCGCTTTGCTTAACGATGAGTACCGGCGTACCTTCCGTGAGGTCTGCCATGGTTCCTTTCTTATATGTATTGGCCCCAACCTCATTATATCGATACACCGCATACAGTGTCTTGTTCTCCGCCGGCATGGTGTAGGGGAATGTCACTTTTGTGTAGCTTGTTGCCCCCTCGTTCACTTCTGCCTCTGCCCATCCGTCGAATATATACTCTATCGGTTCTGTGCATACGCCCGTCGGTGCAGCCGGTTGGCTGACGGTAGCATCTTCATATACCGTTTCTGTCTTATAGCTGCCGCCTTGGTCACTGAAAGTCAGTGTATATTGTTTCTGTGCCACTGTAGTAAAATCCTTAGTAGCTTCCTTGCTATTGCTATAATTTGTCCCGTCGCCTATCGCTTTTACGGACACTATGTAGTAGGAATTCCCCGTCAACCCCTTAAAGTCGTAGGTAGTGGCGGTCGTGGTGTTTGTAGTCGTCTTGCTATCTGCATCCATGATCGACACCTCATATTTCGTGGCATGCTCCACCGCATCCCATGTAAGTGTCGCAAGCGAATATTTCGGGTTGGTGATAGTCAGATTTTTGGGCGTAGCCAATTGCGTAAGGGCAGCCGTCGTAAATTCCACATACCCGGTGCTGCTCGATGAGCAGTACCTATGCCCATCGCCCACAGCCGTTATCAGTGCGATATATTCCGTGCCGGCAGTCAGCCCCGTAAAGGTATACGAATTGGTTTTTGTCGTATAGGTCTTATTGTCACTAAAATCTATGCTATAGCTCGAAGCATTTGTCACCGCATTCCATGTTACTGTTGCCTCCGTCGTGGTTATGTAGGTTGCTTGTACATTGCTCGGATCCGACAACGCATCGCATGTACTAAATTTCCCCTCAACCGTCACCGCAGCCGCCGGCATCGTAAAACTATTATCCGTTACGGTATATTCCTTCAAGTCCTTCGTATTATAAACAGTCCACCCATCAAAATAATACCCCTCATTTTCGGTGTACGACAGCGTCACCTTATCTCCTTCCGCAGCACTACTCTTATCGGCTTTTATTGTTCCCCCTTTTGGTGTTGAACATGTAATAGAATACATATCAGCAGCAATATACTCCACCGTGATTGTAGCAGTATTGGCTACACTAGTAGAACTCGCCTTTATGTAAAAATAGGTATAATTTCCCGATATTTCTGTTCCACTATTTACACTCGTTCCTGACGATGGCTGTTTTGATGTTCCCACATAAATACTAAAATTCGCCGCAGATGATAGTGTAATCTTCGTTATTCGTCCCGGCATTGCTGTGGTATTATAGAGGTATCCTGCATTTTTCTTAAATTGGATAGAAGAAGAACTTTGCATCACATTGGATGTCGTGTATCCGACACTATTCTTCGTGTGATCACCATCGTTAACAGCATAACCTTTAGTAGAAAAATCTGAATAAGACAAACTCCATGTTTCCGCCCCCGCAGGCACACAGAACGCCATCATCACTCCGATTAAAAGCACTA
>CAVKVE010000147.1:0-4871 GCA_963659655.1 Bacteroidaceae bacterium
AGCGAATAAGCAACACGAGGTCTGCGCTTTTTTTGTGTGTCTATGTGTCAACAAATAGAAAACCAATAGAAAAACAATACGGAGTGTGCCGAAAATCCGATAAAGAGTAGGCGTATCAAAAACATAAAACATTATGGGACTAGTAGATTTTGCAAAAAAGAAATTGATTGATGCACTTACAGAAAGTACGAATGTCGAAGAAGACATTTCTGATTCTACTTTAAGTGGAAATAATGACGAAGAGGAACAGATTCCGCAATGTTCTGATGAAGTTTATCTGGCATGGATAGCAAGCCAAGAAAGACAAGCAAAGGAAGAAGCAGAAAGGAACGCAGAAGAAGAAAGAATACGAAGAGAGCGCGAAAAAGAAGAGAAAAGAATAGAGAGGGAGGAAGCGAAACAGAATCAAAAGAAGGCAGAGGATATCTATAATGCTCCTATGCCGGAGGCTAAGGATATCATCTTGGAGATAAAAACATGTGAGCAGAAGTCAGGCAACAATAGTCTTTCCTATGAGGAGCAGCAAGCATATGAAAGTCGTGCAAAATTGCTCAAGGAATATGCAAAGCAAAAATATGCAAATGACCATCCAGTAGTGAAGGCTTATTTACGAAAGGATACTCTTCATAATAAGCGTTTCCTTATTATGTGGTGTGTGCTCTTGGTTGTAGCTGTTGTTGTATTCATCGTTTGCGAAGAGTGGTGGCACTATGTTTTGGCAGTTTTAGGAACCATTGTAGTAGCCGTTGTCCTATTTTTTATTCAGACGTTTGGCGATTAGTGATTTATGTTTTGTGCTTTGGCGTAGGCAGGTTTGTGTCAATGTATGAAAGAATAGAAAGCCGTTGTGCAGCAGCAGATGTGTGCTATTATAGCAACACTGTTGACTGCTAATGGTTGTATTCTTCCGGAACAAAGCAAGAGAATATAACCTATCAATATATGGTGTAAGAGCTAAAGTGCGAGTAGATAATGAAGAATATAACCAAATATTAAAACGAATTATGAGTCAGTCTATTACAGATATTTCCGTTTTCGGAGAATACAAATATGCAGAAGATAGAGTTACTGCAGCTCTTCTGAAAATTTTCCAAGTAGGGGGAACACAAGTAATCCGTACAGTTTTTAGTGGCATTTTAGATTTACCATCGCCAGAACCGACTATAATAAGTCAGTATTCTGTGGAAAACAGTCGTCCTGATGGGAAGATTTCTTGCAATTGTAATTATGAGATTATTATTGAAAGCAAGATAATACCTAATGCCATTCGACATAAACAATTATCGGCACATCGTAGTTATTCTTTTTCTGTTAGTTCCTATTTAGTTTACATCACTCCAGATGTAACATGTCCTAAAGTCCTAGTTGATTCAAGTGTTCTATGGATCAGTTGGAATGAGGTTCTTTCAAAGTTGTTAGAATTTACTTCAAGTCAAACTATCGATGCCGTGTTATTATTTTTGATCAGTGAATTTAAGATTATGCTCGAACATATTTTTGCAACAGCAAAGAATCGGACACGATTGAAAGGCGAACTGCTTGAACCCAATCTTGAAAAGGTACTACAGAAAGAGGTCTCTGAACGAGTAATCATTGTGGGGGGGCATATAGGTGAAAGCGTTGCCAGAGAATATGGATTCTATGTATGTCAACCTCGTCGTTTCTTTCTCCCGGCAAAGTATATTGCTTTTTATCACCAAAATCGTATCAAGTATCTTTTTGAAATCGTAGGAGAACCAATAGAAGAAGTAGATATACAAACGATTGAAGATGTACGCAAAACAGATTATTTTACTAAAGTAGAACCGAACTATGTCCCGGAAATGCGCAAATATATGAAACTGCAACCCATAGACAAGCTTAAACATGAAATAATGAACACTAAAAAAGACCATAATGGAAATTCTTGCGCGTTCCTGCGACGACAAACTTATACAACATACGATAAAATAATAAAAGCGAAATATACTTCAGATTTATAATTAATCGCCTATCAAAGACCAATACCACACATTGTGTACGGATGTGTGTATGATTTATTAATAATGTGCGAGCGTACATAGTACAATCAAATTTCTAGTTTTATGAAAAGTTATCAAAAAGCGAAGCTGATTGCCAAGAATCTTCCGAGTGGTTCTTATGCAGCAGGTTGCCCTGCTGACAGGTCTACAGCTGATGGCCCGAAACTTTGGGATTGTCTTTTGGCTCTGTCAAACGCTCATGTCAAATTCTGTAAGGCATGCGAAAGATCCAAGTAGTTGTTTAATCGAAATTTTATAGACTAATGTAATATTGTATATTACATTAGTCTGTTATTCATATATTATATATATTATGAAAGTAAGATTGCAAGTTTTTTCCCCTCTGAATAACCAAATACAAATTATGGTTTTAGGGGAGGAAAACTCTATAATAAATGATAATGATTATTATCTGCTCAACAACTCGATAATAAGAAAAGGAATAAGAGGAAACATTGAACCGGAATTTATATTCCTTGATTCTGCAGAATCTAAATTCATCGGCTTATTCAAACAATTACATGTTGCAGACGGAGAAAATGAATCTGCAGTATGTTGGGATAAAGTATATTGAAATATGTTAGTAAGACAATCAAAGAATTCATTTATCCGTACTACTCAGAGATATGGTTATATCGTTAACCAATTGACAAGGTACGATAGGACTTACGACGAATTTGGGGCAGATTTGCTAAGGTGTATTTCACGAGAACCTCAAAATATTGATGATGTCATCAAAAATCTCCTAAAAATCTATACTGGTGTCACTTTTGAGCAATTAAAAGCAGACTTCATGGATTTCGCAAACAGTTTAGCCAAAGATAAATTTATTGTTATGGCAGAAACTGTAGAGGAATTGAATCAAAAAGATGATGACTTCACTTATGCTATAGACAATCCTAAAACTCTTGTAGATAACTTCTATCAAGCGACCGAAGAAAAAGTTGATAGTAGTACGCAAGATTTCTTTTATGAAGAGGTTCAAGGTCGACCATTGATTTCTACTATTCAGTTTGAATTGTCGAGTAGATGTAACGAGAGGTGCATTCATTGCTACATACCTAATGACAAAAAAAATCATGGTTTTGATATGCCACTTGAAAAAGTGAAAGCAATCATTGATGAATTTGCAGAAATGGGAGGGGTTAGTGTCACTTTATCCGGTGGCGAAGCATTTCTCCATAAAGATTTGATGACTATTGTACAATACTGTAGAAAAAAAGATCTAAAGATAACCATTCTATCAAATCTCATATCTCTTAAAGATGAGCATATTGCAATATTAAAAGAAGCCAATGTATCGCTAGTCCAAGTATCGTTGTATTCTATGGACCCAGCAATACATGATTATATTACTACGGTTGCAGGTTCTTGGAAACGCACAAAAGACTCTATCGAAAAACTAGTGGCGAATGATATCCCTGTCCAAATTTCTTGTCCTATTATGAAGGCTAACAAGGTCGGTTATGATAAAGTCTTAGAATATGCAAAATCTCTAAAAATAAAAGCTCAAGCTGATTATTTAATTATGGCAAGATCTGATTTGGATACAAGTAATCTTGCCAATAGGCTTTCTATTGAAGAGACTGCTGATGTCCTGCGCGATATAATCGAAAATGATATAGATTATCGAGAGCGAACATTAACCCAAGTTCCTCCTTCGGAAGCAATGGTTCTAGACTTCGAAAAATTTAAGCAACAGCCTGTATGCAGCGTTGGTTATGACAATTGTTGTATTACTGCTAATGGTGATGTTTATCCTTGTGCAGGATGGCAAGATTATATTCTTGGCAATGTATATAAACAATCATTGCAAGAGATTTGGGAAAATAGTGAAAAGGTAAAAGCACTCCGTAAACTCACACAAGCCTCTTTCCCAAAATGTCTTGAATGCGAAGCACGAGATTATTGTTCAAAATGTTTAGTGCGCAATTATAATGAAAGTGGAGGAGACATGTTTGCTGTTAGTCACCATTTCTGCGAGGTTGCTCATTTAACTAAGAAACTAGTTGAAGAAGAATTTGGTCCAGAACTAGAAAGAAGGGAGAGGCTTCTTGTTGAACGCCTTAAAAATTGCGATGGTTAAATACAAAAAATGGAATAAATTAGGATATTATTTTAGATGTGACGGATAATTTGAAAAAATCCCAAAAGGTTCTCCTGCAAATGATGAATTCGAACACGATAAGCTAATTTATGGTATGCGAGGATTATAAGTTGCCTTTAACGGAAATCAGTATGCTGTATACCTTTAAGATGATGATGAAAAATATCAACTCGGTGAATTCAACAAGCAAGTGCAACATTAATACAACCTGATGGTAGTTTTCTATTTTTAGTTATCTCCGAGGGAGGTGTTTTCATAATCTATGAGTAGTATTCTCTTTGATTCGCATGTTCATATAGGGCAGTTCAACGAAGTGTATTTCAGCCCGCAGATGGTACTCAATGCCTGTAAGCAATCCGGCGTTACGGGCATTTCCGTATCATCTACCACGATAGCCGAAGAGAACTACCCCAAAGTGTTGTCGGAGTTTGAGCAACTGCTGTCGCAGACGGATATTGCTATTGTTCCTGTCTTATGGGTAACGCCTCGTATGTTGCAGACGGGTGGTATTCGGCAGTTTCGAGATAGCGGTATTCGTTGGCAGTGTATTAAGGTGCATAACTGTCTCCAGCGTGGCGCATGGGGAGAGGCTACGGGTGCGCTTATGCAGCAGGTGGTGGATTTGGCGCAAGAGATGCACTTGCCTATTCTCTTCCATACGGGCAATGACAAGTGCTATCCCGATGATTATGCTCCATTGATACAAGCCCATCCGGAACAAGTGTTTATCTTGGCGCATAGTA
>CAVKVE010000148.1:0-4826 GCA_963659655.1 Bacteroidaceae bacterium
ACTATGCAAATTTGTCCCCGCAATCGAATAAAATTGCATTTCTAAATGGAAACTATATATTTTCCTGCTATTTTTGTTTATCGCATAAATTAGTATATCCCTAATACATATTTCCATTTGTAATGTCGCATTTTAGTCGTATCAATATCAAGTTGCTGCAAACGCAGGCAAAATGAATCGTAATCGGTATATTTTTGATATATACATGGCACACCTCTATGGTAGGTTGCCCATGGCACGCCATTTCTAATTGTTGTATCCGTTGGCAATTGTTCTACAATGTAATATGCCACCACACTGTCTGTTATTTGACTAACGGAGTATGCTACAATATATTGTTTATTCCAATAAACTGATTTTATATCATTGCGACCAAAAGGTATTGTGTCAGAATCAAAAATCTCTTTTGCGTCATCATATCCCATCCTATAGTACAGTTTAACACATGGTGTTATACCATCCAAAAGTTCAAAATTGGTTCCGTACAACCTTTTAGTTCGTGTAAAATCACATGATGTTAATAAGATAGAGAAAGAAACAAGTGTAAGTATAAATATCTTTTTCATACAAAACATTATTTTGGAAATTGCCAAATATAAAATTGGTATGTATTACCAAAGCAATTTGTGTAAAATTTTCGGTCTTTGTTGTATCGATCTGGAACAATATGGTAGAACAAAGAACGTACACTTTTAGAATCACTTACTACATTATTGAATAATACTCCATTCCCACTTGTATAAATATCATACCGATAACTACCGATAAATTGTTGCGCCATTGTCCAATTCAATGGATTAATGACATCAATAACGCCCCAGCGTTTACCTCCACCTGTATATTGCCCCACCACATTTGTACTACCTTCATGTATTTCTGTTTGTGCGTCTAAAATTTGCTTCTCTTTCATCATTTGTTGTGTATATGGATGATTTGACAAAAGAATAGATATTTCCGGTCCTTCATTAAATACAAACTCATCCAAGAAATCCCAACCTCTTTCTTTTGAACCAATCAATGCTCCTTTGTCTGCCGGTGCAATATCAAACGAGCGTCCGTTAGTATATAGTCCATCGGTATGATAAACATTCGTTAGCAGATTATCTATTATTGGTTCAAACTCGCCTAAGACACTTCCTATTCCACCAATATGGGTATAACCTTTTTGTTCCACTTCTTTGTCAAACCATGTATAGTAAAGAGAGCTGTCATTTTGATACCACTCCATTCCCGTCGGGTCGATTCGGTTAACAGGGTTATTACCACACCATGCGTATGGCGAGGTGGCATAGTATTCTTCACAAAGCGGGTCCATGGTCGTGGTGCGGCAGACGGCGGGATAGTAGCGTCTTGCTTCGGAGTCGTACTCGTCGAGCCTGTGCATCTCGTCAAACTCTTTGCCGCCGTATTTCCTTGCTTGCAAGTCCTGTCCCATGCTGATAGACATCGGCAGTCCGCTTGCATAGTAGAATGTCCGCTGCGGTGTGTCCTCTCTCGTGGCATTCCATACGGCAACGATATTCCCCAGATGGTCTTTGCGGTAATAGTATTGTTGCATATTGGTTATACTTGTATCATTCAATGCAAATTCCGTATATCCCTCATCGTTATGTACCACTTCTTTATACCACCGCCACACACTGCCCGGCTTGCGTACTCGGTATTTTTCACGATTGCCGCAATACCATATCTCCCTTTCCTCCGCTATGTGTTGCCCGATGATGCTATCATCGCCCACAAGCAAAGGCTCTGTCATCGTGCGGTAATAGGCTCTCTGTTTCTGCCCGTTGGCACCATACTGATATTCCGTGCAGTTCCCATTGGCAAACAAAATCTTTTCGGGCAGGTTAAGCAAGTTGTAGTAAATGGTATCTATCTGCCGATCAAGATCTTTTGTCAAGTTCCCGTTGCCGTCATACCGCATCGCATCTGCAAGGTCGGCTCTATCGGTGTATTCTTTTACGGCATACCGGTCTTGGTTTCCCGCGCCATCTCGCACATTGGTCAGTTGGTTGCCCTCGTAGTACATCGTTAGGGCGTCAATAAGTGTGCCATTCTCGTATCGCTTCAGTTGTGTGATATTTCCCAATGGGTCGTACTCAAATACTTCCGATGGAATTTCCTCCTCGCCTGCTTGCCGAGCAGACAAAATCAATCGGTTCTGCATATCATACCGATAGCGATGGTCTAATGTATGCCCGCCTTGTTCGATAGTGTTGGCCGACAGATTACCATTGTAGCAAGCAGTAGTATTTATAGGCACGCTATCGGCATAGTATATTTGTTCGGAAAAGTCTCCGCTCTGTATATTCGTCAGCTGCTCGCGCATATCATACTGATAGGTTTCTCGGTCTGTGCCATTGTGGCGCAGTTTGGTTATAGGGCGTCCTAATTCATCATATCCATAGACTGCTAAGACAATAGGCTGCCGCTCATCTAATTGATAGATGGTTTTAGTTGGTCTACCGGCAAAGTCATACATATACCGATATTGCTCTGTATGATTTCCATGCTCTATCTTAGTCTGTCGGATAGTACCATCGTGATGATAGGCATAATAGCGTACCACATTCCCTATTGGCGTTGTGCTTCGGCTTTGCACTACCTGTCCCCTTTGGTCGTAATAGAGGACCGAAACATCGTATTGATTACTATCCGTCAGGCTATAAATTCGTTGTCCGGTCAGTCTTCCTCGGGTGTTGGAGTATGGAGTATCGTAGCCTTCTTGTTCCGCATACGCCAAGGCTTGTATGGTATCTTGAGCATATTGTTGCAGAAACCCATAATCATCGTAGTAATTTATGGTTAGCCACCGCAAAGGAGCATCTGTAAAATGGCGATTGGTATAGCCGCTCTCCGATTGGGTATCTATCGTATCGCAAAGATATTCTCCATTGAGGCGTTCTACATCTACAGATTGTAAGGTTATCTCGGCAGTATAAATCGGTCTGTCTATGGCATCGTATGCCCTATATGTCCATCGGTTTTGCTGACGCTGATTGCCGTCTTGTGCCAAAATCAACTTGCCGCCTTTGTCATACACCATATAGACAGGCTCGCAACCGGGCATTCGCTTGTAAATCATTCGGTCCCGAGCATCGTACCGATATACATAGCCATATTGCCGCAGTAGCGCTTGATTATCATCCACATCTCCATTGGGAAGTGTTTCTACAATTCGGGTTGGTAGTACATATCGCAACCGATTGTAGGTATCATACACATAGTAGGTTCGGTGTTCCTTCCCTATCTGTTGCATAATCGTTCTTCCGAGAATGTCTGTATAGGTAGTTACTTCTTTTCCATCCTCATCTGCTTGAATGGATTTGTACAGACTGTTGGCCGCATAATAGCCTTTCTTCTCCAATCCTCTTGCGCTCACCTCAAAACGAGTCACCTCGTTGGCGGTATTGGCTGCATCGGCTATTGTAGCAGGGTGGTCTTGATAGGTGATACCCGCTTGAGTTATGGCTATCTGTTTGTTTAGAGGGGATGCTTCATAGGTTATTCGGCGGTAAGGTGCATTATCAGCGTACAAACCCATAGCTGCATTCTGTAGGTCTGTGGGCGAAACATACCCGGCACCATTAATGGGCATAGGCAACCAGGTATGTGTTATCTGTCCTGCCGCATTATGCTGTACCAAAGAAACGATATCTTTTCCTTGGGGCGTCATCCGGCGTTGTATTGTTTCCACCTCCCTTCCTAATCCGTCATAGTATGTGTAGTCTATTCGCAAACGGGCGTTTTCTTGTCCCGATACATTGCCATCGGTAATGCGTATCTCCGTCGCCTCATCCAATGGAATCACACGCACACAATAGTTGTTACCGGCTATATTTTCCGTATAGTGATAGGCGTCCTCTGCAACATACATTTGCTCTACAGGAATCGTTCCTCCAAAATCTACAGGTCGGATTTCCCAGTCATCCATCGTGTTTTGTATCGTTCCGAATAGGTCTTTGCGTATGGATATGCGGTGCAGACTTTTGCATTCCATATAGGGAATGCAATCGGCATTGAGAGCCGCCTTTTGCTTTTTGTAGCGAATGCTATCCACAATTTCGCTCAATGCATTGCGCAACGAGAGCAGTTCGCCCGTATTGCTCAATATCAACACTTTCTGTTCCAATACGGGGTATTGTTTGCTGTGCTTGTATTTTTGACTGTAGGTCGCTAAGTGGAAAGAGGGTTCTACAGTGCTGTTGTGAAAAGCCACCGCTAAGTAGCCGCCTGCAGGCAGAATCGTTTGTTCGGGAAAACTATATCGTTCCGTTACTCCGCCACCCCATAGCTGCCAACTGCCCAAATCCGCATCTTCCGTGCCGGCATTATAGAGCTCCACGAATTCCCCGTCGCTATATGGGTATTTCGTTATCTGCTCATTGTAGGGCGAGTCATACAATATCTGTGATATGACCACATTGGCTTCTACCAACTCTGCAACACAAAGCAGCATGCTCAAACATATCACGGCTATTCGATGGCACATAGCAAATGTTCTGTGTTCGATTATGCAAATACTATCTTGGTCAAACCAATCATAGTCATGAATTCTTTGGTATGCAAAGGTAAGCATTTTTCAGCACATTCGCAAATTGTTTTTTATACTAAATACACCTCCCGACAACAACAGCTTAGAAAACACAGGCAAATAGACAATGAGAAAAAAACACGAACAAAAAGACAATAAAAAATAGCACAGGCAAATTGATAATGAAAAAATAGCAAAGGCAAAAAGACAATGAAAAAAATGCATAGAAAATCCTTCCATTCCCGAACCACTCCCGAACCAACTCTACATTTATTAACTATATTCTCCCTAT
>CAVKVE010000149.1:0-4794 GCA_963659655.1 Bacteroidaceae bacterium
ACGCCGAGCGTTGTCAGCCTGCTATTTTCGATTTCGAGAATGTCCTCTCCGACGACGAGAACCGCCCCGTCAAGTCCTCTCGCGATAACATCGCCCAGCAAGCCGACTTCCTCGACAATGTGCGTTACTATTTCCACCGCTACTACAAAGAACTCCAACCCAATTACTAACCGCCTATGCTCACCCGAATCGTCATTCTGTCGCTTATCATCACCGCCATTCATGTAACCACATGGGAGGGGATGATATTCCACCGCCCCGCACTCTTGCTCGGCGACCTGCTCGACCGCCTGCACCTCACCGTGCTGCGCAAGCCGCTCTTCGAGTGCCTCATCTGCATGGGTGGCATTTACACCCTCGTCCTCTACCCGCTACTCTTCGGGTGGTCGTGGGAGATACTCCCCGCCATACTCGATGTCGTGGGGCTCAACGCTTTAATCTCGGCACTCATCTGCCACATGCACGAATGATAGAACTGACCGACCTCGCCGACTCGCTCGGCTTCACCTACTCCCGCAAGGGCTGCCCATGCAACGGCACGCCGCTCATCTACACCAAGCAGGTGGGCGGGACACAATATACGCTTACCTTATGGCAGAGGCGTAGCACATGGAGACTGACCGCCAAGGGCTGCGTACTCGCCACAGGTAACGCAGAGAATATGACCACCAAGATAAACAACCTATTCAACCAATAAACACATGGGAATCATCAAAGAACTCACCGAGGTATGGCGTATCGAATGGGATAAACGCCGCAAGCAGAAAGAGAAATACCGCATAGAGTATGCGTTCACCTGCGGAGGCACAAAATACTACCGCTTTGCCGACATCACGAACCTGCCGTACGAGCGTGGGTTATGTGCGTTGCACGCCTACAACGAGGTGGAGATGCGCTGCTCGCGGCAGTTTCTGCTGTCCTACACCGACGCCATCGACAAACTGCTCCACCAGCAGAAGATAGACATCTTCAAAATCAACCAACTCAACGAGGTGCTCAAGCAGCGGCTCACGCTCACCACAGATACCGACCTGCTCTACAAACTCGCCTCTATCTGCTTCTTCGACAAGACAGAGAACCCCGCCGTGTACGAGCCAGCCTACGCAGAGAAGAAGATAGCCAAGTGGCGGAAAGATAGTGGGGTACGCGATTTTTTTATGCAGACGCCTTTGTTGGAATTAATGCCCTTCTTGCAGAATGTCGATACCGATTTAGACACCTATTCAGTAATGTGCGAGGAACTAAACAAGATACACTCGGAGTGTATCCGAATAGCGTCCTTAGCAAAAGAATCGACGAATACGAGCAATGGAAAGACCTCGTAGCCGAGGGCAATCTCTCCAACCTCGAGAATATGACCTTTCTCGAATTCATGGCAAAACTCGACCGCACCATTGAGAAAGCAGAACGCGAAAGCAAGGAAGCCAAAGAACAACTGAACAATCTCAAGAACCGACATGGCAGAAAATAACATCATCATCAAGATAACCTCGGAAACAGACCTCACAGCAGCCCAACAGCAGCTCAAGGCACTGACTGACCGCGCCAAAGAGCAAGAGCAGGCTCTCAGGGAACTAACTGCCACCGAGAAAGAGGATGCCCAGTCCATCAAGGAACTCGGGCTCTACGGCGATAAACTCAACAAGCGGCTCAAGGAGAACTCTCGCTACTACGATGAACTGCGCAACCAAAAGAAAGCCGACATAGCCGAAACAAAGAAGTCTATCACAGAACTCAACAAGCAGGTCAAGGCATACAAGACCCTCAGCGGGCAGTCGGGACGAATGACGCAGCAACTGAGGGCTATGCGTGAGGAGCTGCAGCGTATGGAAGAGAGCGGCGAGTTTGGAACAGAGGCGTTCATAGAATTAGCCATTGCTGCAGGTAAACTCGAAGACCAGATAGGCGACACCCAACAGCGTATTCGAGTTCTTGCTTCGGACACGAAAGAGATAGACGCAATCATGGGGCTTGGAGACGGGCTCGCAGGTGCGTTTTATGTAGCCACCTCCGCCTCGGAGTTATTCGGAGACGACCTCGAGGGGTTGCAGCAGACATTCTACAAAGTGCAGAATGCCATGGCTATGGTAAGCGGTGTGCAACAGATATTCAACGCCCTCAACAAGGATAGTGCTGCCATGGTAGTACTCAACACAGCACTGACCAAATTGCTCACAAAGGCGAAGACAAAGAATGCCGCCGCCACGGGTGCAGATAGTGCCGCCTCTGCGGCGGATACTGCCGCAAAGAGCTCACAAGCAGCCGCCACAGTCACCGCTACCGTTGCACAGAGGGGGCTCAATGCTGCAATGAAAGCCAACCCACTGGGTGTGATTCTCGGAATCATACTCGCCGCCGTTGCAGCGGTTGCAGCCTTGGGCGTAGGTATTTACAAACTTGCCCACTACTTTTCGGATTCAGGCAAAGCAGAGCGTGAGTATGCCGATGCCTCGCGCGAATTGGAGAAAGTGCAGGCAGAGAATGCCGCAGGCGCAGCCAAGCGGGCATACGACCGCCAGCAGCAGATAAAAGCCACCAACGACGCAGAGGAGAAAGCCCTCTCGGACGCAGAAGCCCGCAATGCTTCGGAATTGGAGTTGGCGCAGATAAAATCGAACTATGCCAAGCAGCGGGCGGAGGAGGCGCAGAAATACTCCGATGAGGAGGTGAAGCGCAACAAGAAAGAGGTCAAACATCTTGAGGACATGGTCGCTGCCAAGCAGAAAGAGGTGGACTCACATCGCAACGGCAGCAAGAAGCAGAAACAGGCACAGGAGGAACTAAACGATGTAACGCAGCAGTACTACGACGCCCTGCAGAAAGGCAAGGATATCGAACAGGAAGCCACAGACGCAAAGAAAGAGGCAAAGAAAGCCGAGGAGGAACTTATCAATACTCGAGAGCAACTTCGCCAGCAGGCACAGCAAGCCAACATCGACCTCATGCGAGAGGGGGCAGCCAAGGAGATAAAACAGATAGAACTCAACTACAAGGAGCAATTAAAAACCATACAAGGCGACTCGGAGGAGGAGATAAAACTGCGCAAACTGCTCGAGAAAAAGAAAGCCAAGGAGATAGCCGCTGTGCGTGCGAAATACGCCCAGCAGGCGCAGCAGACCGCCATACAAGAGCAGAAAAACCTGCTGACAATCATGTCCCAAAGCAACGGCACGGAAGCCGACTACGCCGACCAAATAGCCCTTACAAAGAAAATAGCCGAGGCAGAAGCGCAGGCTCGCATTGACGCTCTCGACAAGGAGAGCATGAGCGATGAGGACTACGCTGCGCAGGTGAAATCCATCCGCCTCGATTTGGCAAAGACCATTCGGAGCATTGACCAGCAGGAGGCAGACCGCCAAGCCGAGAATGCCAAGCGTCTCACCGAGATTGAGGTGCAGGAGGCAGAGGCTCGGAAGGACGCACTGACGGGTGCGGAGGACATCGACACTCGAAAGGCAATCACGGCGGATTACTACGCCACCCTGCGGAAGCAGATAGAGGAGAACGCCGAGTTCGAGCGGCAGGAAGTAGAACAATCAACCGACACAGCAGAGGTCAAGGCAGCCAAGATTGAGAAGATAAATGCGGACATGAACAAGGCAATCCAAGATAATACCAAGCAGGCTGCGCAGGCAGAGATTGACATCAACAACGAGTACTTGACCAAACTCGAGCAAAGAGCGGAGCAAACTTCTGCAGCAGCGGATAATGCCCAAGGTCTCGGAAAGTTGGATAAACTCAAGGAAAACCTGAATGCACAGACCGATTTGTACAAAGCACAGCAGAAGAGCATAGAAGCACAATATGCAGCAGGGCTCATCTCTTATCAAGAATACAAACAACAGGAGTACGAGATAGCCAAGAATACAGCCGATGCCGAAGCGCAATACCAATCGGAAAAAATGCAGACAGTAGTGGACGCATTCTCTACCATTCTTGACACTATGCAGCAGATAAGCGACCTCGCATTTGAGGCACTCGGAAACAATGTTCAGGCAGAACTTGACGCATTGGAAGACGGGTACACGACAGATGCCGAGGAGGCAAAAAAGAGTACAAATAAAAAGTACATATCCGAAGCGGAATACGAGAAAAAGAAAGCCGCCCTTGAGATGAAGCAGGCTAAATACGCCAAGGCGCAGGCATTGGTAAGCGCAGGCATTGCAGCAGCACAAGCCATTATCATGTCATTGGCTCAAGCCCCAGTGGCATACGGTCCTTTTCCGAACCCTGCAGGTATTGCGTCGCTTGCGTTGGCAACAGCAATGGGTGCTGCGCAGATAGCCGTCATTGCTGCCAAGCCGCTCGCACAATACGCCAAGGGTCGTAAGGGTGGCGATGGCGAATACGCTCTCGTTGGCGAAAAGGGCGCAGAGATTATGTATGTGCCAAAGGGGGCAAGCATTATCCCACACAACAAGATAGACAACCCAGCGGCGTGGGGCGATTATGGCGTGCCACAACTGCCTATCCCAGCCACAGCGGACATCTCGCCAGAGGTACTCAACCAAGCCGTGGCAGCGAGCCAATGGCAACCTATCGACTACGACCGCCTCGGGCAGGCAGTTGCCAAAGCAATGCCGAAGCAACGAGCAGTGAATATCAATGTAGACCGAGCAGGCGTTCATGTTCAGAACGGCAATGACACCCACACATATCTCAATACTAAATACAACGCGCAATGGTAATCAAGCACTATCTCAACGGTACAGAGATTGACGAACCCATCGGATTCGACAACCTCAAAATGACCATGAAGCGTGGCGATTACCACGGCATGAGTGCAGAGGTCAG
>CAVKVE010000150.1:0-2372 GCA_963659655.1 Bacteroidaceae bacterium
TCGGCAACAACCTTCTAAAACATTATACTATGTACACTGATTTTCAGAAACATCTGCAGCAGACACTGCAAGACATCAAAGACGCCGGACTCTACAAAAACGAACGCATCATCGTAACGCCACAATCCTCCGGCATACAAGTAGCCACCGAGAACGGACGCGCTGATGTGATAAACTTCTGCGCCAACAACTATCTCGGACTCGCTGACAACCCCGAACTGATTGCCGCCGCCAAAGAACGCATGGACACCCGTGGCTACGGTATGGCATCGGTGCGCTTCATCTGCGGCACACAAGATACGCACAAGGAATTGGAAAAAGCCATATCGGACTTTTTCGGCACGGAAGATACTATTCTCTACGCCGCTTGCTTCGACGCCAACGGCGGACTTTTTGAGCCACTGCTGACCGAAGAAGACGCTATCATCTCCGATGCACTGAACCACGCCTCTATCATTGACGGTGTGCGACTCTGCAAAGCCGTGCGCTATCGCTACGCCAACGGCGATATGGCGGACCTTGAAGAACAGCTGAAGAAAGCACAGAGTCAGCGTTTCCGTATCATAGCCACCGACGGAGTATTCTCAATGGACGGCAATGTATGCCCGCTGGACAAGATATACGAACTGGCACAGAAATACAACGCACTGGTGATGGTCGACGAGAGCCACTCTGCCGGCGTGGTGGGCAAAACCGGACACGGCGTGACGGAGCAATTCGGGCTGCGCGGCAAGATAGAAATACTGACCGGCACGCTCGGCAAAGCCTTTGGCGGCTCGGTGGGCGGATTTACGACCGGTAAGCACGAGATAATCGACCTGCTGCGCCAACGCAGCCGTCCGTATCTGTTCTCCAACTCCATTCCACCGATGATTGCCGCTGCCGGTATCAAGACCTTCGAGATACTGACCCGCAGCAACGAGTTGCAAGACCGTCTGCACGCCAACACCGACTATTTTGTCAGCAAGATGAAGGCGGCAGGATTTGACATAAAGCCCACACAATCTGCTATCTGCGCCGTGATGCTATACGACGCTCGCCTAAGCCAGGAGTTTGCCGCTGCACTGCAAGAAGAGGGCATTTATGTGACGGGATTCTACTACCCCGTTGTGCCGAAAGGACAAGCTCGCATCCGTGTGCAACTATCGGCTGCCCACACACAG
Organism: Bacteroidaceae bacterium; assembly: GCA_963659655.1. Taxonomy (GTDB): domain Bacteria; phylum Bacteroidota; class Bacteroidia; order Bacteroidales; family Paludibacteraceae; genus Colicola. The sequence continues at coordinate 1,164 of CAVKVE010000150.1, forward strand.
GAGCAATTGGACAAAGGCGTAGCGGCGTTTGTTAAGGTAGGAAAGAAGTTGGGGGTAATTTGAAACCTCTCCAAGCCCCTCCATAGGAGGGGATGTTAAATACTCTGCCCCCCCCTCTTTGAGGGGGAAGGGGGGGGAGTCGATAAATAGTAACATTATGAAAGCACTGGTAAAGCGTTATCCCGAATACGGGATATGGATGGAAGAAGTTCCAATGCCCGAAGTGGGCGTGAACGATGTCCTAATCAAAGTGACCAAAGCCGCTATTTGCGGCACGGACCTGCACATGTACAAATGGGACGACTGGTCGCAAAAACACTGCCGTCCGCCCTATATACAGGGGCATGAGTTTGTCGGAACAGTCGTTGAAGTGGGACCGGGCGTGCAATATGTGAAAGTCGGCGAGCGAGTAACTGCCGAAGGACATATCGTCTGCGGACACTGCCGCAACTGCCGCCGAGGCATGGGACATGTATGCGAAAACACACTCTCGGTGGGTATCACACGCGACGGTGCCTTTGCCGAATATGTGTCGATCCCCGAATCGAATATTGTGCATCTGCGCCCGGAGATCTCGGATGACTTTGCCGCCATCATGGATCCATTCGGCAACGCCACGCACACCGCTTTGGCTTTCCCGCTCTTGGGCGAGGATGTGCTGATAACAGGTGCCGGACTGATAGGCACCATGGCTGCCGGTATCTGCCGCTATGCAGGCGCAAAACATATTGTCGTAACCGACCTGAACCCGCTGCGACTCGATATTGCCAAAAAGATGGGTGCTACGCTGACCGTCAATACCGGTGCGGGCGAGACCGTCGAAGGAGCCATGAAACAGCTGGGTATTCGTGGATTCGATGTCGGATTGGAGATGTCGGGCGCACCCGCTGCCTTCAACGATATGATTGAACACATGTACAAAGGCGCAAACATTGCCCAACTCGGCATCCTGCCCTCAACGACACAAGTCAACTGGTCGGATATTATCTTCAATGCACTCACTATCAAGGGTATAACAGGACGCCGTATGTGGGAGACTTGGTATCAGATGGAGCAAATGTTGCTCGGCGGACTCGACCTGTCGCCCGTGATTACGCACCACTTCAAGTTCGACGACTTCCAGAAAGGATTTGACGTGATGGTGAGCGGACAATGCGGCAAGGTAATCCTCGAATGGTAAAAAAAGATAGGCACAATTTTTGTAGAAAC
>CAVKVE010000150.1:2652-4786 GCA_963659655.1 Bacteroidaceae bacterium
GCATAACAACAACTAACAGTATAATGAAAAAGTTTATTTTAGCCGCATTGTGCGTGCTGACCGTTTCGGCGGGCATACAGGCACAGTCGCGAGAAGGATTGACAGAGTACAAATTAACGAACGGGCTGACCGTTCTGCTGTGGGAAGACCACGACCAGCCGGATGTGACGGGCTATGTAGCCGTACGCGCCGGTTCTATTGATGAACCCAAAGAGTACACCGGTTTGGCGCACTACTTGGAACACATGCTATTCAAAGGCACACAGCGTATCGGTTCGCTGGATTGGGAGAAGGAAAAGCCCTACTACGATGAGATAATCAAACTCTACGATGAGTATGCAGAGGCTACCGACCCGAAAGTGCGGGAGCAACTGACCACCAAAATCAACGAGGCATCTATCGAGGCGGCTAAATACTCCACCGTAGAGGACTTCTTTGTGCTGCTCGACGGTATCGGAGCAACGGGCGTCAATGCGTTCACCAGCTACGATATGACCTGCTACCACAACTCGTTCCCGGCTTCGAACATGTACAAGTGGCTGACTATCTACTCGGATCGTTTGATTAACCCTGTTTTCCGTACATTCCAAGCCGAATTGGAGAATGTGTTCGAGGAGTACAATATGTATCAAGACAATGTGCAATCGCATATCAGCCAGAACTTGTTCGCCAAAATCTACGCAGGGCACCCCTACGAGCGTGATGTGATTGGTCTGCCGGAACACCTGAAAAATCCGCGTCTGAGCAAACTGATTGACTTCTACAATACATGGTATGTGCCTAACAACATGGCACTGATCCTGGTCGGTGACTTTGATTCGGAGAAGACCAAGCCGATGATAGAGCAGACCTTCGGCCGCCTGCAGGCAAAAGAGCTGCCGGCTCGTGCCACCTATCCGAACACTTCGTTCGCCGGCAACCCCGAATACACATTCCATGTGGGCTACTACCCTGTGGTATGCTGGGCATTTGACGCACCGAAAGTAGGGGCTGAGGACAACACGGCCTTGCAGTTTGTGGTATCGCTGCTGTCGAACTCAATGGAAACCGGTCTGCTGGACAAGCTGACGCTTGACGGTACCGTATCGTCGGCCAGCGCATCGCTTGACTCGCGTCGTGACGAAGGTCGTATCTTGGTGGAAGCTGTGCCCTACTACGATATGAACCAACAGACCTACGAGAGCAACTCGGCTACCAAGAAAATTATTATGCACGAGATTGACCGTCTGAAGACGGGCGATATACCCGACTGGATGATTCAAGCCGTAAAGGCAGAATATGCACAGAACTACAAGCTCGCTTTTGAGAGCGCCGACAGCAAGACTATGTCGCTGGTACAGAGCTTCATCTACGCACAGCCGATAGACGACATATTCACCGAAAACGAAAAGATTCAAGCCCTCACCAAAGAAGATATCAAGCGTGTGGCTAAGAAATACTTTGACGCCAACTACATGACGCTTGCTTTCGAGGAAGGCACACCGAAAAAGAACAAACTGGCAAAACCGAAAATCAAGCCGCTTGACCTTATCAACGGACAAGAGACCGAATACGCTAAGATGTTCAAGGCACTGCCGCAAGACACGACGAAGCAGACCTACATGGATTTCAATGATGTGACGGTGCTGCCTATCGACGAAAATGTGAAACTGCACTATGCGAAGAACCCGAAGAACAATATCTTCTCGCTGACGCTTCGCTACGGCGTTGGTACGGCAAAGAAGCCGATGCTGGAGTATGTGGCATCGCTGATGAACATGGCCGGCATTATGCCAAGCACGGAACCGCAAGACTTCCGCCGCCAACTGTCGGAACTCGGAGGACGCTGTGGCTACGGGGTATCGCGCAGCTATTTCACCGTACAGATTGTCGGTGACGAGGAGAATTTGGAGCAGATTTGCCAACTCGTTCAGCGCCAGATGCTCTTCCCGAAATTCGATGAGAAGCAGTTTAATGCCGTGAAGGGTAGCGAACTCTCGTCGCGTCTGACCATGTCGAAAATTGATGGGATTCAGGCAAGTGCGCTATTGGAGTATGTGCTCTATGACAAGCAGTCCGACTATATCGATGTCGTGCCGTTCATGGATGTATATCACATGGACGAGGGACAACTCAAGAGCCAGTTTATGAGCGC
>CAVKVE010000151.1:0-4683 GCA_963659655.1 Bacteroidaceae bacterium
CTTTTTTCGTATGCAATTTGGTTTGCGCAAATACTTTTTTTTCCGTACATTTGCAGGCGATATGGATATACTGGAACAACTCAATGATGCACAGCGCAAAGCTGTCGAATATATTGACGGACCCGAACTGGTGATTGCCGGTGCAGGCTCCGGAAAAACACGCGTGCTGACCTACAAAATAGCCTATCTGCTGCAGCAAGGGGTAAAAGCTCATCAGATATTGGCACTAACCTTCACCAACAAAGCCGCACGCGAGATGAAAGACCGTATCATCAAGCTAGTGCCCGCTGCCGATGCACGATACCTCCGAATGGGCACTTTCCACTCTATCTGCGCACGCATACTGCGAACGGAAGCGGAACAAATAGGCTACACGCATGATTTCACCATTTACGACACAAGCGACTCGAAATCACTGCTCAAGAAAATACTCAAAGCCAAGCAGTTGGACGACAAAGTGTATAAATCGAGCACCGTATTGGGGCGAATCTCTATGGCGAAAAACAACCTCATCAGCCCCGAACAATATGCCAACGACGCCGATATACGAAAGATGGACAACGATGCTCGAATGTACCAAATGGCAGAGGTTTATGCCACCTATCAAAACCAACTAAGCGCATCCAACGCCATGGATTTTGACGACCTGCTGGTGAATATGTATCGGCTGCTCCGAAACAATCCCGATACCTGCCGGAAGTATCAAAATGCATTCGAATATGTGCTGGTGGATGAGTATCAAGACACCAACTATGTGCAGTATCTGTTGGTCAAGCTGTTAGCCGAGCCGCAAAATCGAATTTGCGTGGTGGGCGATGATGCCCAGTCGATCTACTCGTTCCGAGGAGCGGACATACGCAACATCCTGGGATTTCAGCGTGACTACCCCAATGCACAGCTATTCAAGCTGGAACGAAACTACCGCTCCACGCAAAATATAGTGAATGCCGCCAACTCGCTGATTCATCACAACCGGAACCAGATACAGAAAGAAGTCTATTCGGAAAAAGACCAAGGAGCGAAAGTGGATCTATCGTCCTACGCCACCGATCGAGATGAGGCAACGGCCGTGGCACAAAGCATTGCCACCTACCACCGCAAAGGAATAGGATACGACAACATCGCCATACTCTACCGAACCAACGCCCAATCACGCGCCTTCGAGAACGAACTGAGAAAGCGAAACCTACCCTACCGCATCTACGGCGGCACCTCGTTCTACCAGCGCAAAGAGATAAAAGATGCGATTGCTTATTTTCGACTGATAATCAATCCGAAAGACGACGAAGCGCTGCTGCGTGTGATCAACTTCCCGGCACGAGGCATTGGCGACACGACCATCGGCAAGATAGCCGATACGGCGGCCAAATTTCAGGTATGTATGATGGATGTAGTGGCTCACCCGATGGAAAGTGGGCTCCCCGTTCAAGGCGCTGCCGCCAAGAAACTCATTCAGTTTGCCGACCTGATTGCCCGACTGAGCGACGATGCCGACAAGCTCGATGCGTACGACTTTGCCGACCAAGTGATGCTGCAATCGGGTATGCGCACGGCGGCTCTGCTCGATACCACCCCCGAAGGAATAGATCGAGCCCAGAACCTGCAGGAGCTGATGGCCGCCATACGAGAATTTGTGGAGCAGCGCATACAAGAAGGCATTTCGTTCACCCCGATAACCGATTTCCTCGCAGAAGTATCGCTGCTGACCGACCAAGACGAGAACCTGACAGACAACACCCCTCGTGTGACGCTGATGACCATTCACGCCGCCAAAGGATTGGAATTTCAGTATGTCTATATCGGGGGCATGGAGGAAAATCTGTTCCCATCGCAGCATTGCGAGAAGCCGGCAGAGATAGAAGAAGAACGCCGACTGCTCTACGTGGCCATCACACGCGCTATGGAATGCTGCCATCTCTCGTACGCAAAACAACGCTTCCGCAATGGGTCAATCACTTTTACCTCACCATCGCGTTTTCTGAACGATATCGACCGAAAATATCTATCCGTCATTGCGTCCGAGCCGACAACCAACGCACGCCCACGCTGGGCAAACAACACATGGGGGGAAGAGGAAGACCGTTATAGTCAAACCAACGATTGGGGCGATAGGCCCTCGTTTGCCACGCCGAAGAAACAACTCAAACGAGTGGAATCCGGCACACAACAAGCCGTGCAATCCGAATGGCAGGCGGGTGACCGAGTACGGCACCGTGTGTTTGGCGAGGGCGTGATACAACGCATCTACCGAGAAAACGAAAACGACAAAGTAGATATACTATTCGACGAACAGGGACAAAAGACCCTGCTCGTGAGCTACGCAAAACTCGAAAAGATATAATGACCCGCAAAAAAGCCATATTGTGTATGGCAGCACTGCTGCTCGCCGTCGGAGCCAATGCAGCCGTCCAACATGCCCACTTGGATTCACTTATGATCCAAGTGCATGGAAACGATACGCTCTATATGGCCTACCTGCACGATGTGTATGTCTACCCTCCCCTACGGTTCAAAAACAAACGACAGGAACGATTCTACTGGAAAACCGTGCGGGATGTGAAAAAGACGCTTCCTTATGCCAAAATGATAACACAAGACATGGCTTATGCCGATGCCCAGCTGGCTGCCTTACCAGACCCGAAGGAGCGCCGAAGATGGTGGAAACAATACGAACGGCAACTCTACAAAAAATACGAGAAAGACTTTCGCGGAATGTATGCCTCGCAGGGGCAGATGCTGATGAAACTGATGGACAGAGAGAGCGACCGCACAAGCTACGAGCTGATAAAGCAATACCGTGGCAAAGCCAGCGCCAATTGGTGGCAGTTTGTCGCCAAGTTGTTCAAAAATGACCTGAAAGAGGGCTACGACGCCAACGACAAAGACCAGATAATAGAGCGAGTCATCACCTTGGTCGAAGCGGGACAACTCTAACCTGCCCGATACACACAGACAGGGTGAATCGATTCAAACAAACCTACACAAAAACAGCCTGCTCCGATATACTCGAAGCAGGCTGTTCTATTACCTTTCGCCGACAACCATCAATCCGGCTGCGGCGGAACCGTCTTGAGATATGCCTCCTGCTCGCCCACAAGGCTCTTGAACTTACCGATCTGTATCTTTAGCATTATGCCTGCCGTGATAGCAGCTATCACATCGCTAATAGGCTGACTCCACCATACACCCAACAACGGGTCGTTGGTAAACAGCAGAGGAACGAACAGCGTGAGCGGAACAAGATAAAGTACCTGCCGCGTCAGACTCAAGAAGATCGCCTTTCCTGCCATGCCGATACTCGTAAACAGGTTGCCCGCTACCATCTGAAAACCAACGATACACCATGTGCAGCAAACGATACGCATCGGGATGACCGTGCTATCTATCAGCAGCGCATCGTGGGTAAAGATACGCACCATCAGCTGCGGACACAGCTCAGCGAGCAAGAATACGACACTGGTCGTAATAGTTGCACAAATAGCCGTCAAGCGGAAAGCCCGATGCATTCGCTGATACTGCTTAGCACCATAGTTGTAGCCCACAATCGGCTGCATTCCTTGATTGAGTCCCATAACAATCATGGCAAAGACAAAGGTCAAACGATTGATAACGCCAAAAGAAGCAATGGCGATGTCGCCACCATAGCGTTTGAGCTGATTGTTGATGATAATCACCACAAAACAAGCCGCCAGATTGGTCAAAAACGGCGAAAGCCCGACCGACAATGCCTTGAGCGTAATGCGTTTGTCTAGACGCCAGATATTGCGATGGAAATGCAACAACTCATTCGGATTACAGAATATGGTAAATTGCCAAATAACCGCAACTGCTTGCGAGATAACCGTAGCCAAAGCGGCTCCACGCACGCCCATTCCCAAAAGGAAAATAAATATAGGGTCGAGAACAATATTGACCGTAACCGCAATGATAGTCGATGTCATCGCAATTTTCGGATGCCCCATCGAACGAAGTATATTGTTCAACCCGTAGTAAATATGCGTCAGGATATTACCGAACAAGATAATCTCCATATAGTCGTGGGCATACTGCAGCGTGTCCTCACTGGCACCAAAAGCCATCAATATCGGGTCGAGCCACAGCAGACCGACTATCATGATAATTGAACCCAGTAATAGGTTCAGTACCAACACATTACCCAACACTTTATTCGCAGCCTCGTAGTCTTTCTGCCCCAGCGTAATAGCCAGCACTGTGCTTGCTCCTACGCCCACGAGGCTACCAAAAGCCGCGCAAATATCCATAAACGGTTTGGCAACCGTCAAGGCAGACAATGCCAGTGTGCCGCAACCATGGCCAATATAAATTGTATCAACGATATTATACAGCGAACTTGCCGTCATCGCAATGATGGCAGGCAAAGCATACTGCAACAAAAGACGCCCTATCGGGGCTGTACCTAATTCAGTAGTTTGATTAACTTTAGACTTAGACATAAATACCTGTAACGTTCCCAAGCTATCATTATATCTTGCGAGCTATCTCATCAAAAATGGCGGCAGCAGGATGACCTTCCTGCATAGCAATCGGCTGCCCATCATCCCCCGCCTCACGGATGGATTGCACGAGCGGAATTTGCCCCAACAGAGGCACACCCAGTTCTTCTGCCAACTTTTTGCCTCCGTCACGCCCGAAAATATAGTACTTGTTTTCCGGCAGCTCCGC